>NZ_JBJDRI010000041.1:0-36635 GCF_044987425.1 Microbacterium sp. ZW T5_56
GCTCGACGACGCACCCGCCGACGCCGACCCCGGGTCTGCACATCGTGAAGACCTCGGACCCGGCTTCGGGCACTGAGGTGAAGCCGGGCCAGGAGATCACGTACTCCGTGGTCGCTGAGAACACGGGCAACGCCGCGCTGACCGGCGTGGACATCACCGACGATCTGTCGGACGTGCTGGACAACGCGACTTTCGTCGCCGGTTCCGAGTCGTCGACGGTCGGTGCTGCTCCGGTGCTGTCTGGCACGACGCTGACATGGACGGGTGACCTTCCGGTCGGTGGCATGGTG
The DNA here is from genome assembly GCF_044987425.1 of Microbacterium sp. ZW T5_56. Lineage (NCBI taxonomy): Bacteria > Bacillati > Actinomycetota > Actinomycetes > Micrococcales > Microbacteriaceae > Microbacterium > Microbacterium sp. ZW T5_56. The sequence continues at coordinate 291 of NZ_JBJDRI010000041.1, forward strand.
ACCCTGTCGTACAAGGTCACGGTGAATGCCGACGTGGTCGCCTCGGACGTTCTGCGCAACGTGGTCTTCGGATCTGCGCCGGGCACACCGTCGAACTGTGTTGAGGGCTCCACGGATCCCGACTGCACGACGACGCACCCGCCGACGACGCCCACGCCCACGCCGACGCCGACGCCGACTGCAACGCCGACTGCGACGCCGACGCCGACTGCAACGCCGACGCCGACTGCAACGCCGACGCCGACTGCAACGCCGACGCCGACTGCAACGCCGACTGCAACGCCGACCGCGACGCCGACGCCGACCGCGACGCCGACGCCGACTGCGACGCCGACGCCGACGGCAACGCCCACCACGACGCCGACGCCCGGCACTCCGGGCCTGCGTCTGGTGAAGACGTCGGATCCGAAGAGCGGATCGACCGTCGCGGCGGGCCAGGACATCACCTACACCGTGAAGGTCATCAACACGGGCGACGTTGAACTCACCAACGTGGCAGTGACGGACGACCTCTCGGATGTGCTGGATGACGCCACGCTGAAGCCGGGTTCGATCACGGTCGACTCGGGTGAGCTTCCGGTGCTCGACGGCACGACGCTCACCTGGACGGGTGACGTCGCGGTGGGTCAGACGGTCTCCATCCGCTACACGGTGAAGATCGATGCCCCGCTGTCCGCGAATGCGAAGATCGCGAACTATGTGTTCGCGACCGTGCCGGGTGTCCCGGTGAACTGCGAGTCGGGATCCACCGATCCGGACTGCACCACCATCCACACGCCGGGTGGGCACCTGCCCACCACCGGTCAGCAGCTGGGAGCCGGTCCTGCCGTCGCCCTGGGACTGCTCGGCCTCGGTGGACTGCTGGTGCTCGCCGCGGTGATGCGCACCCGCCGACGCACAGCTGAGCATCGCGCTCAGGTCTGATCGGCAGAGCTGAGGGGCGGGGAGCGGACGATGTCCGCCTCCCGCCCCTCACTCGTTCCCGCCGGTGTCCCACAACGTAACGGGATGCGGCCTTCGCATGCCGCCTCGGCTAGCGTCGAATCGACCCCTGCGAGAAGGAGAGACATGGCCGAGATCGAGAGCTTCACCCTGGACCACACCGCCGTGAAGGCGCCATACGTGCGGCTGATCGCCGTGGAGCGGGGACCGAAGGGGGACGCCATCTCGAACTTCGACGTGCGCTTCGTGCAGCCCAACGAGGGCGAGATCCCCACCGCGGGGCTGCACACCATCGAGCACGTCCTGGCCGGTCTGCTGCGCGACCACGTCGACGGTGTCATCGACATCTCGCCCTTTGGATGCCGCACCGGCTTCCATCTGATCGTGTGGGGCGAGCCCGCCGTTGCCGATATCGTGTCGGGCATCGCGCAGAGCCTGCACGCCATCGTCGAGACCGTCACGTGGGAGCAGGTCCCCGGCATTTCCGCCGTGGAGTGCGGCAACTACCGCGACCACAGCCTGCACTCTGCGCGCGAGTGGTCGCGCCTCATTCTCGAGCGCGGCATCAGTGCCGACGCTTTCGAGCGCGTCGACGTCGTCCACTGACGCCGCCGTCCCTCGGTGAGGGATGCAAATCGCACCGCAGACGGTGTTCTGCGGTGCGATTTGCATTCTCCGACCGTCCGTTGGTGGAGGCGTGGCGCGCGTTGACTGACAGTGCGTGACGGCGTGAATGTTCGCCCTGAGCGACCGCGGCCCTCGCGCCTCGGGTGACTGGCAGGATCGGAACATGACGGACGACAGCGACGCCGCGAACGAGACAGGTGCCGACAGCACCGCCGTGATCGCGCGGGCGCAGATGCTGTTGGCCGCCGGCGAAGCCTCTGCCGCCAACCACGTCCTCGATCGCTATCTGCGCGCCCACCCGCACGATGGTCAGGCCCTGATCGAGCTGGCACAGGTGCTGGTGATGCAGGGGGATGCCGATGCCGCCGAACGCACCGCGACCGAGGTGGTCGATGACGCTCGCTTCGCTCCCTGGGCGCGCGCCATGCTCGCGCAGATCATCGCTCTCGATCCGCTGCGGGCCGGAGAGTCGCTGGAGTGGTCTCGCTCTGCGGTGCGCGCGCTTCCCACCGCGCCCGGCCTGCGGATTCTGCTCGCCCTCCGTCTTGGTGCCACGGCACAGACGGAAGAAGCGCTGCGCGAGATCGATGCCGCGCTGGCCCTCGCTCCGGACGACGCTCTCGTTCGTGCCGATCTGCACGTGCACGCAGCGCGGGCGCTGGCGGACGCCCCGGGCGGGCGGGCAGAGGCGCGCGCTCACCTCACCACCGCGCTTGAGCTGGACCCCAGCAACGACCTTGCGGCGCGCCTGATGGCGGCTTTGGGCTGACGTCCGCGTCGACCAGCGGGAACGGATCGACGCGGACGTCAGCGGCGTGACCGGCCGGTGCGGACACAGAGGGCCGACCGGTCATCGCCCGGGCCAGCCGTTCGGGTTCGGCTGGCACGGGCGGTCTATTCCGAGGCGCCCGCCATGGGCAGCCTCACGTTCTCAGGAGGGGAGGTGACCCCGGATGCGTCGCGCGTGCGCAGCGGGAACCAGAGGAAGCAGAGCCACGCCAGCGCCGAGAGTACCGCCGGGATGACTCCGACCAGCGCGCGGATGCCCGCATCGACGCCGGGAGCCTGCGCATCGCCGGCCGCCGCGTCGTAGCCGCACACCGCGAGCACCGCCGCGAAGACCACGGCCTGCACGATCACCGAGCCGCGCACCACGAATCCGTTGACGCCGAAGTAGACGCCCTCACGTCGCAGCCCCGTGCGTTCCGCATCCTCGTCGATGACCTGCGACAGCGCGATCTCCAGCAGCTGCAGGATCCCGGAGACTCCGACACCGACCAGCGCGCCCACGCACATCGCGCCGATCAGACCGGGCACCAGCGCATATCCGGCAGCGGACACGGTGAACACCGCCACGGACGCCAGCAGTGCGGATCGCGGGGTCGTTCGGCGCACGAACCACGACCACAGCGGCAGGGTGATGAGCGCTGCGAGGAATACCGCGGCCAGCAGCAGCGTGCCCGCGGTATCGGGCTCGGACAGGCTGTAGCGCACGTAGAACGGCAGCGCGGCGATGAGCACGGCAAGCGCGGACTGCATGAGCAGCGACCCCAGCACGTACGGGACGAAGGCACGGTTGCCGAACGTGTAGCCGAGCTGCTGACGCCAGGTGAGTGGCACCGCCGCAGGTTGGGTCGTCTCCGCGGCGGGGCGTTCGATCATGCCCCGGAACGACCACGCGAAGAACGCGGCGCACACCACGACGAGCACGCCGGCCATCCCGCCCCAGCCGATGTTGCCGTACAGCAGCGGTGCCAGGGCGGTGCCCAGGATCATACCCAGGAGTCCGAAGAGCTGACGCGGAGTGTTGCCGCGCGCCCGCTCCCCGGTGCTGCGGAAGAGCTCGGGAAACAGCGCGGAGACGTTGAGCACCACGGCGACGAACGCGATGTCGTAGAGCGCGACGACCAGCACGAACCAGACGACCAGTCCTCCCGCAGGAAGATCCGGCGGGAGCCAGATCAGCGCGAAGCCCACCAGCAGTGGCACCACTCCCAGGCCGATCCACGGCACGCGCCGCCCCCACCGCGTGCGAGCCCGATCCGACACAGCACCGACCAGCGGGTTCAACAGGGCGTTGAGGATGCCGTGCGCGATCATCGCGACGCCGATCCACGCCGCAGGCACCCGCAGATGATCGACGTAGAAGAATACGACGAACGCGGCGAAGGTCTGCGACATCAGCTGGATGGGGAAGGCGGAGGCGCCGAAGGCCACCGCGCGTCCCCACGTGATGGTGCCCGACAGGCGCCGGTCACGAATCCGGGTGAGGAGACTCATCGATTCGCCTCCGCGCGTTGCAGCGTGCGCAGGCGCCGCCATCCCACGCGCACGATTCCCTCGTCGGCGATGGCACCGAGCACAGCGGGATCGGCGAGCAGGCGATGCTCGTAGCCGCGCTTGGTGGCGCCGTAGTCCACGGTGGCGTGCAGCTCGTCGTCGTCGATCATCGGATGCAGGTAGATCTCGGTGAGCCCCACGGGCACCGTGCGCAGCAGCGCGATGAAGTCGTCGCGCACGGTCTCGTAGGCCTCTTCGTCCGCAGTTCCCTCGCCCGCGAGCTCGAAGGGGTGACTCCAGAGGCGATCGGGGATCACCACGCCCAGGGCGTCAGCGGCGGCGGCCGCAGCGTCCAGGCGCGCCTGCTCACCGTTGGGCAGTCCCATGCCGTCGATCGATCGAGGGAGGCGGAACGGCAGACCGTGCTCGGCGGCGAGACGCAGCACCGGTGCCAGGAAGTCCCGACCCGTGGTGAGGCCGTACACCGAACCCATGTGGTTATCGAGGTGAGTGACGTCGACGCCGGCTTCCAGCGCGGTGTACAACTGTGCGCGAAGCTCCGCTTCGACGTCCGCGTCTCCCGCCCGCAGCTCCACCTCGTGCACGCCCATGGGGAAGTGTCCGGAGGCGTCAACCAGCGTGGTCCCGATGCCGGTGAGCGGCCTCCAGCGGTAGTTTCGCCACTCGCTGGTGAGGACCAGATGCACGCCCACGTCCCACGCCGGACGAGCGGCGGCGATCGCGAGGGCCTGCGGCGACCATGCGCACGGCGTCATGAGGGTGGTGGAGTCGAGCGCACCCGCGTCGAGAAGGTCGGCGATCGCGGTGTTCGCCGCCCGGCACATGCCGAAGTCGTCGGCATTGATGATGATCGCGCGGGCATCTTCGGCCAGCCCCAGACGCCGGATGAGAGGTGCGGTCATGGGGTGCTCCTTCGCGGGGTGGGGCTATCAACGAGCAGTCGGGTGAAGACGAGATCCACCAGCGCGTCGTGCAGCTGAGCGGCGGCCCCCAGGAGCGGACCGTTCTCCCCGAGCGTCGATATCTCAATCGGGATGCGGAGCGGACCGGCCTCGCGCCGCACCGCCGCAACCACGCGATCGGGCAGCGAGCCGAGCGCCGCATGGTCGGCGAGGATGACAGCGTCTGGATCGAGCATCAGGGTCAGCGAACCTGCCGCGTACGCCAGTCGTCGGGCGATCTCGTCCAGCACGAGGCCGGCACCGCGGTGTCCGGCGTCGGCCGCGCTCAGCAATTCGGGGAGAACTTCGGGAGCATCCTCCGCACGAGCGAGCCGGGCGATGATCTCCTCGCTGAGCGCGGGGGAGCCGATCTCGACACCAGGCTGCGGCACATAGGCGACCTCGCCGGCGAGCCCGCGCCCACCGCGATGAACCCGCCCATTCACCACGAGTCCGGCACCCAGGCCGTCGCGCAGCGACAGGACGGCGAAGGTCCCGGATCGGAACGCGAGCTTCGCGCGGGCGAGGAGAGCGAGGTCGTTGTCGATCGTGACCGCGCAGCCCAGTTCATCGGCGATGTGGTCGTACAGCGCGGTCCCCGAGGGCAGATAGCCGGGCAGTTGTGCGATGGTGCGTCCGTCGGCGGCGATCACGGCTGGCGCTGCCACCACGACAGCGTCGGGGGAGAGTTCGGCGATCGCCGCCGCGGCGCGGATCGTGGACACCGCGGTGTCGGCAACGCACAGCGGGTCTGCCTCGTCCTTCTCCGCCCGCGCGATCTCAGATCCGGCGAAGTCGTGCACCGCCGCGATGATCTTGTGTCGCGTGATGTGCACCACGACACCGGCCGCTGCGTCCGGGGCCACCTCGTACAGCGTGGCGGCAGGGCCGCGCCGCGCACGGTCCAGACCGGCATCGCACACCACACCCGCGGTCACGAGCCGGGCGAGCGTCTGCGTCACGGTGGTGCGGGAGAGTCCGGTCGACGCCACGAGTTCGGGTCGGCCGACCGGCGCCTGCCGCGCGATCTCGGCGAACAGGGCGCGAGCGTTGAGTTCCCAGAGCACGCCCTGATCGCCAGACAGCGATGATGCGAACACAGCGAACTCCCTTCCGTTCGAGCGAGTATGACGGAAAGTGTCATACTCGCGCAAGACTCTCGTCGAGGACGTCACGATCCGTCACCGGAGGTGCCGGGGCGAGTCGCGCGGCCTAGCCTCGAATCATCCCCACACGAGAGCGAGGAACGATGTTCGAAGAGCTGCGCGCGCGCACGGTGCTGGTGACCGGCGGCGGGTCGGGCATCGGAGCGGGGATCGTCGATGCCTTCCTCGATCAGGGTGCCCGGGTGATCAGCGCGGATCTGTCGTTCACCGATGACGTGCTCGCGGCGGCGCGCGAGGGCGAGTGGCGCGTGCGCCTGGATGTCGCCGACGCGCAGGCCGTGGCGCGCGTGGTGGCGGAGGCGACGGACGCCGTCGGCGTGATCGACACCGTCGTCACGGCCGCCGGGACCTCCACCATGGACTTCGCCATCGACACCGATCCGTCCGACTGGGATCGCAATCTCGACGTGAACGCGAAGGGCTCGTTCCTCGTCGCACAGGCCGTGGCCCGAGTCCTGGTGGAGCGCGGACTGCCGGGCCGGGTGGTGTTCATCTCCTCGCAGGCGGGCAAGAACGGCTATCGCGGGATGACCGCCTATGTCGCGTCCAAGCACGCCGTGCTCGGTGTCGCCAAGTCGATGGCGGTGGAGCTGGCACCGCGCGGCGTCACGGTGAACGCGATCTGTCCCGGGATCATCGAGACGCCGATGAAGCATCGCGAACGCATCCAGGGTGGCGCGCTGCGCGGCATGACCGCGGAGGAGGTCGCCGCCGAGGACCGTTCGCAGGTGCCCCTGGGGCGCACGGGCACCGTGCAGGACGTCGCCGGCGTTGCGCTGTTCCTCGCCAGCGACCTCGCGAGCTACATGACCGGCCAGGCCATCAACGTCACCGGCGGCATGACCATGCACTGACCGCGAGACTTCCGTCTGTGGGCGACAATCCACCGCAACGCGCCGAGTCTCGCCCACAGACGGAAGTCTCGCCGGCCGGGGTGACGCTGCGGGCCGGGGTGGCGTTGCGGGGGAGCGGCATAGGCTGGAGGCATGACTGTCACGCCCGCCGCCATCCGTCATGCCGAGGATCTCGCGGACTTCGTCGCCGCCTCCCCGTCGAGCTTCCACGCTGCAGCTGAACTCGCCCGGCGACTGCAGGACGCGGGCTTCACGCGACTGGAGGAGACGGACGCCTGGCCGGCGCAGCCGGGCGGGCGCTTCTTCATCGTGCGCGATGGCGCGGTGATCGCGTGGGTCGTTCCCGCCGGAGGCAGTGCCACGACCGCCGTGCACGTCCTGGGTGCGCACAACGACTCCCCGGGGCTCAAGCTCAAGCCGAAGCCCACCACCGGTTCGCGTGGCTGGCTGCAGATCGGCGTAGAGGTCTACGGCGGTCCGCTGCTGAACTCCTGGCTGGATCGTGAACTGCGTCTGGCCGGGCGACTCGCGATGGCCGATGGCTCCGTCGTGCTCGCCGACTCGGGTCCGCTGCTTCGCCTGCCGCAGCTGGCGATTCATCTCGACCGACAGCAGAACGACGGACTCACTCTCGACAAGCAGACCGGGATGCAGCCGGTGTGGGGTCTCGGCGACCCGACGCAGGAGGACATCCTCGCGGTCATGGCGGACTCCGCTGGCGTCGCTGCGGCGGACATCCGCGGCTTCGATCTGATCACCGCGGACACCGCGCGCGGTGCGGTCTTCGGCAAGGACAACGCCTTCTTCGCCAGCGGCCGGCTGGACGATCTCGCCTCGGTGCACGCCGCGGTGGTGGCCCTCATCGGCGCAGCCGACGGCTTCGACGGTGAGCACATCGCGATGCTCGCCGCCTTCGACCACGAGGAGATCGGCTCCGAGACCCGTTCCGGCGCAGCAGGGCCGATCCTCGCCGACGTGATCGCGCGCGTTCGTGGCGGGCTCGGCGCGGATGCCCAGGATGCCCACCGGGCGATGGCGTCGTCGTGGTGCCTGTCCAGCGACGTGGGGCACTCCGTGCACCCCAACTTCTCGGGTCGTCATGATCCGGTCGTCCAGCCGCTGCTGGGCTCGGGGCCGATCCTCAAGATCAACGCCAACCAGCGCTACGCCACCGACGCCGTGGGAGCCGCCGCCTGGGCCGGCTGGTGTGAGGCTGCCGGGGTGACATCGCAGGAGTTCGTCTCCAACAACGGCGTTCCGTGCGGCTCGACGATCGGACCGATCACTGCCGGTCGGCTCGGCATTCGCACCGTCGATGTCGGCATCCCGATCCTGTCGATGCACTCTGCACGCGAGTTGGCCGGGGTCGCCGACCTGCACGCTCTCTCACGCGTCGCGGGAATTTTCTTCACGTCCTGAAGCTGCATCGCCCGCCGCCTGGTGGGTCTCATTTTCTGCACGTCACCCGGGTCTCCGGAACACGTTCTGAGAGCGGAGACGGGCGCGGTCTCAGGATCTGCTGCCGCTGGACGGTCCTGGCGCATCTACTGAGACCAGCCGAGGCGGGGCGGCGAAAGAAGGCAACGAGCTGGCTGTGTGACAGCTATGTGTTGAGCATGTGGTTGACCCCGTCAACTTGTGCTGCACCGCCTCTGAGGAGCACCATTCTCCTTTGGGATTCGCATCGTCAAGCGACCCGGGGGAGAACCATGAGCACGACGGCGACAGCGGTCGACGCAAGAAGCGGGACCGGGACACCCGTGATGAATCACCGGCAGATCCTGCTGGTGATCTACGGACTGATGGCGGGGATGTTCCTCAGCTCGCTGGATCAGACCATCGTCGGTACGGCGATCCGGACCATCGGCGATGACCTGCACGGACTGGATCAGCAGGCGTGGGTGACCACGGCGTACCTCATCACATCCACCATCACGGTGCCGATCTACGGCAAGCTCTCCGACATCTTCGGGCGTCGTCCGCTGTACCTGTTCGGCATCCTGGTGTTCATCGTGGGGTCGCTGCTGTCCAGCTTCTCGACCTCGATGATCATGCTGGCCGGGTTCCGCGCGTTCCAGGGACTCGGTGCCGGTGCCCTCATGTCGCTCCCGCTGGCGATCATGGGCGACATCCTCGCCCCACGTGAGCGCGCCAAGTACCAGGGCTACTTCCTCGCCGTCTTCGCGGTCTCCTCCGTGATCGGCCCGCTGGTCGGTGGTGTCTTCGCCGGTGCGTCCGAGATCCTGTGGGTGGCGGGCTGGCGGTGGGTGTTCCTCGTCAACGTGCCGATCGGCATCATTGCGCTCGTGATGGTGTGGGCGTTCCTGCACCTGCCGAAGCTGGGTGAGCACGCCAAACCCCGCATCGACTGGTGGGGTGCGGCCGCCGTGGTCATCACGCTGGTTCCGCTGCTGCTCGTCGCCGAGCAGGGCCGCGAATGGGGCTGGTGGTCGGTCGCTGCGCTCACCTGTTACGGCGTCGGCATGCTCGGCCTCGTGGCGTTCCTGCTGATCGAGCGCGCGATGGGCTCTGATGCGATCATTCCGCTGCGCCTGTTCCGCTCTGGGGCGTTCACGATGTCCACCGTGCTCGGCTTCCTGGTCGGCTTCGGCATGTTCGGTGCGATGCTCACGCTGCCGCTGTATCTGCAGATCGTGACGGGTCTGACGCCGACGGAGTCGGGCCTCGCGATGCTGCCGATGGTGCTCGGCCTGATGGTCTCCTCGGTCGCCACCGGTCAGATCATCTCGAGGACCGGCAAGTACGGCATCTTCCCGGTCACCGGCACGCTGATTGTCGCGCTGGGCTATGTGATCTACACGTTCCTGCACTGGGACACGCCGTTCTGGTACCTCTGCATCGGCATGTTCGTCACCGGTCTCGGCTTCGGTCAGCTCATGCAGTCGCTGACCCTGGCCACACAGAGCGCGGTGGAAGCACGCGATATGGGCGTCGCGACCAGCGCATCGCAGTTCTTCCGTCAGATTGGCGGAACCCTCGGCACCGCGGTGCTGCTGTCCGTGTTGTTCACCGCGATGGGACCGAACATCACGACGGCGATGGGCAACAAGGCGGATCTGACAGCCGGACTCGATGCGGCGCTCAATCCCGCGATCGCGGAGGCGTCGAACAACGCCGGAGTGATGAAGCAGATCTGGACGCCGATCGTCGATCCGATCCGCGCGAGCGTGCCCGGCGTCGACTGGACCAACGCGGATCAGCGATCTGCCGTGGTCGACAAGGCCGTGCCCACGATCATCGACCAGCTCGATTCGGGGGACGGCTCGCAGGGGGCCGCCACGGACACCACGAGCGACACCTCGTTCCTCGTGGGTGCGGACTCGGTGCTGACCAAGCCGTTCCTCGTCGGCTTCACGACATCCGCCGTCACGGTGTACTGGGTCGGGCTCAGCGCGATGGCGCTCGCGTTCATCCTGTCTCTGTTCTTCCGTCCGCCGCCTCTGCGTCAGCGCTCAGCCCTGCAGGAGGCCGCGGACAACGCGGCGGCTGCGGCCGAAGACGCGGACGCGGAGCTCGACGTCGCGCCTGAGGTCGCGCCCGAGACTGAGCCCGCGCTGACACGTCGCGAGCTCCGCGAACGCGGCGCATCCGGTTCCGCTTCCTGAGCCAGCGAAGTGAGACGACGGGCCCACGGCGTACCTCGCCGCGGGCCCGTCGTCTCGTCGCCGGCGCTCCTCGCTCAGAAACCACAGTCCGCCCGCCACACGGGAAGCGGAACCGCGGGACCTGTGGGACGCGTCACAATGACGCGATTGCGTCACGACCCTCGCAATCTGCGCAGAGGGGCCCCGGGGTTCTGCCAGGATGTGTGACATCCACCCCTTTATTCGGCGAGCCTCGGAGGCAGGTCGTGTCAACAGAAGCAGTGCAGTCCACCCTGATCGAACGCAACGGAATCGACTTGGTTCCAGAGGCGGAACGCACCGCGAAGCCGCGTGATCTGTTCTGGCCTTGGTTTGCGGCGAACGTCTCGATCTTCGGCGTCAGCTACGGGGCCTGGATCCTCGACTTCGGGATCTCGTTCCTGCAGGCGACGATCGTCGCGGTCATCGGCATCGTCATCTCGTTCTTCCTGTGTGGCGTGATCGCCATCGCGGGCAAGCGCGGGTCGGTGCCGACCATGGTGCTGTCGCGCGCCGCGTTCGGCGTTGACGGGCAGAAGCTCCCCGGCATCATCTCCTGGATCACCTCGATCGGCTGGGAGACGGTGCTCGCGATCACCGCCGTGCTGGCGACCGGTACGATCTTCCGCCAGCTGGGCTGGTCGACCGACGGTGCCGGTGGCGTCATCGTCAACATCGTCGCGACGCTCGTCGTCGCCGCACTGATCATCGGTGCCGCCGTGCTCGGCTACCACACCATCATGAAGCTGCAGTCAGTGCTCACCTGGATCACCGGCATCATGACGCTGGTGTTCCTGGTGCTGACGTTCAGCTACATCGACTGGGGCACGGCGTTCAGCCAGCCCAGCGGCAGCGTGGCGAGCATGATCGGCGCGCTCGTCTTCACGATGACCGGATTCGGTCTCGGCTGGATCAACATCGCGGCCGACTGGACCCGCTACCAGCGGCGCGACACCCCCGGCAGCAAGATCGTCGCCTGGAACACCTTCGGCGGATCCATCGCCCCGGTCGTGCTGGTGATCTTCGGTTTGCTGCTCGTGGCATCGAACAAGACCGTCACCATCGCGGGCGAGGAGATCGGGCTGGCGCAGGCCATCAGCACCGATCCACTGGGCGCCGTCGCGTCGATCCTTCCCGTGTGGCTGCTGTTCCCGTTCCTCATCGTCGCGATCCTCACCCAGGTTTCCGGTGCGGTGCTCGGCATCTACTCCTCCGGTCTTACTCTGCTGAGCCTCGGCATCAAGATCCCGCGTCCCACGGCTGCGGCGATCGATGGCGTGATCCTCACGCTCGGAACGATCGCCGTCGTGTTCTTCGCCAAGGACTTCATCGGTCCCTTCCAGACATTCCTCACCACCCTCGGCGTCCCGCTGGCGGCGTGGGCGGGCATCCTCATCGCCGACATCCTGCTGCGTCGCAAGGACTACGACACCGAGGCGCTGTTCGACGGCAAGGGTCGCTACGGATCGATCAACTGGACGGCGATCATCATCTTCGTGGTCGCCATCGGCATCGGCTGGGGCTTCGTGATGAGCAGCCTGTTCCCGTGGCAGGGCTACTTCCTGACGCTGTTCGGCTGGGTCGATGACTGGGGCTTCGCGAACCTCGGCGTGCTGTTCGCGCTGGTGATCGGCTTCGTGGCCACGTACCTGCTCACGAAGGGCACCGTGCGTCGCCAGGAGCTCGCGTGAGCGTTGCCGACGACGCCTGGCTGGTTGTCATCGACCCGCAGGCGATCTTCGCCTCGGTGGATTCGGAGTGGGGATCGCCGTTCTTTGCAGCGGCGATGCCTCACATCCGAGCCCTGGCCGAGGCGTTCGGTCCGGATCGCACCATCGTCACGCGCTGGGTGCCCACCGCCGATCGTGCGTCGTCCTGGGGCGCGTACTTCCAGGCCTGGCCGTTTGCCGATCAGCCCGCCACCGATCCGCTGTTTGCCCTCGTTCCGGAGGCTGAGGGGCTGACATCGTTGCCGACGCTGGACCTCCCGACCTTCGGCAAGTACGGCGCCGAGCTGGAGGCGATCACAGGGCCGGCACCGCATCTGGTGCTTGCCGGTGTTTCGACGGACTGCTGTGTCGTGTCCACGGCGCTCGCGGTGGCCGACGCTGGGGCGTGGGCCACGATCGCCGTGGATGCATGTGCCCCCTCCACCACGGAGAACGGCGCCGCCGCGCTCGCGGTCATGGCCCTCTATCCGCCGCAGCTGACGCTGGCGGATACCGCGACGATTCTCGGAGCCTGACCTCCGCGCAGAGCTGGAAAACGCCTCGCAGATCGCGATCTGCGAGGCGTTTTCCATCTTCCGAAGCGGCCCCGGTGCGGTGTCCGAGGGTCGTGGCAGGATCGGCGCATGACGGATTTGGCGCAGGCATGGGTGCGCGGATGGGCGGTGTCACGGGGCGCTCCGGTCCGACGCGAGGGCGACGCGTGGTGTGTGGCGCTGCACGCAGCCACCCGCGATGAGGAGTATGTGCTGATCGACCCCTCACCCGATGACGTCGAGCGGACGCGTCCGCGCATCACGAGTCCGCGCATCTGGCTGACGATCCTCGGCTCTCACGAAAGCTCGGTCGAGGGGCTGGAGGTGGAATCCCGCGTCGAGACGCTGATGGATGTGACGCTGGAGTTCGGACGGCTGGATCCCGAGATCATCATCGAGGTCGTGGACGGGGTCGCTCACGCGGCGATGATGGTCGACGACACCGTGGCAGCGCGCGGTCAGGTCGCGGTCGTCGATGGTGTCGCCGTCCTGGACCGGATCGAGACGCATCCCGAATTCCGGCGCCAGGGCCGCGGACGCGTGGTCGTCGAAAGTCTGCAGACCTGGGCGCACGGGCAGGGCGCTCGGCACGGCGTGCTGCTCGCCTCTCCCGACGGCCGTGCGCTGTACTCGGCGCTCGGCTGGCGGGAGACGATGCCGGCGGCAACGTTCGTGCGGCGCGGATGAGGGGTCGATCGATCCAGAGGAGGTGGCGGGTGACGGGTGCGCCAGGCCGCTCGTGAGCGGGTGGCCTTGTGATCGTCGCGGGTTGCTGAACTCAGCTCTTGAGACGGCGGACACCGACCACCAGGAGCCAGATGCCGATCGGCAGCGGAGACACGACGACGAACACGAGCAGTGCATGCCAGGCGACGAGGTTCTGATCGGTGATCACGGGCACGAGCGCGGCGATCGCCGCGGCGACGATCGGGGCCAGTGTGACGATGAGCTTCTGAGTCCGTGTCCAGACCGGGGACAACCACATCATCACGACGCCCGCCACCCAGCCGAGCACCGGGATGAGGTAGCCGCCGATGGCGACGGCGAGTCCGGTCGCAATGACCATCCCGCGGGTTGCGAGGCTCTCGCGTCCGTAGAGGCGACTCGACGGCACCGGCTTCTCAGTTGTCATGATCACCCATCATGCTCGAAGTCGGACTCGATGTGCTGCGTCGCCGATGAATCTCCAGCAACAGCCAGGCGGCGACCAGCGTCGCCGCCGCAGGCAGGATCGGCCACAGCGCCAGCGGGATGTTCCATTGGAGCAGCAGAGGCTGGTCCAACGTCGGGTTCGGCACTTGGAAGCTGCCGGTCGGGTCGTCCACGATTCCCGGCGCCTGCGCCGCGATCACAGCGCTCGCGATGATGGCGGCGACGGCAGCCGCGATCGGAACGACAGCGGCGACGACTTTCTGCCAGCGCCGCCAGATCGCCGATGCGCTCACCATCGCGATTCCGACGAACCAGCCGACGACGGGAAGAACGAAACCGCCGAGCGCGAACACCAGGGCGGCGGCAGTCGCGAACCCGGTCGACGTGGGCTGCAGCCGGCCGGTGCGCATCAGCGCACGAATGATGAGCCAGATCGCCATCCCCGACGCGGTGAGGGGCAAGACGATCCACCCTGCCGTGATGGTGATCGCGATGAGGTCGTAGCCGCCGGGGAGGAGCGGATTTGCGACTTCGGTCCCGGACGTGTCGTGTGATGCGATGGCTGCGGCGGCAGTGGAGATGCCGAAGCCGACCACGACAGCGCCCAGGCCGAGAGGGATCAGTGTGGCCGCCCACTTCTCGGCGCGGCGCCAGACGGGCGATATCCAGAGCATCACCACTCCACCGATCCAGCCGATCACCGGGAGCAGAAACCCTGCGAGTGCGTACACCGCGACGGCTGAGAGGACGTAGGCCAGGGACGAGGCTCCGATGTTAGTGAGAGGTACGATGCGGCCTGCGGCGTCATCGATGGTGCGGGGCTTGCACGTCGATGCGACCGTCGGGTCGATATCGCGGACGGGAAAGGCACCGGTGGCGGGCTGGGCAGTGCTCTCGCCCGTCGCCGAGTTCGTCTTCGAGCCCGAGCCGACCTCGGCTCCCGCGCGCGTCGTTGCCGCTGCACGTTCGGCACCGGAGAGGACATCGCGGGCGGACGCGGCGACGAACGCCGGATCGCCGAGCTCAGCGATCCGCGTCGCGGCCGCCGCCTCATCCAGCCCCTGCAGTGACTCCGCAATGCCACCGCGCAGCTCCGCCGCGGTGGTGGCGTCCACTCCGACGAGCACGCGATCCAGCTCACGCAGGTAGTCACGGGCCCGTGCAGCCAGCTTTCCTTCGGTCATCGTGTGCTCCCATCGATCATGTTCTCCACGGCTTGGGTGAACGGTCCCCACTGTGCGCGAAAGGCCTCGAGCTCCTGTCGACCGGTGTCCGTGAGGCGGTAGTACTTGCGAACCGGGCCGGCGTCCGATGCCTGTTCGTACGTGGCGACGACGCCACGTTCGCGCAGGCGCGACAGCACCGGATAGAGCGTCCCGATGCTGGCGATCAGCCCGGGGCCGGTGAGTTCCTCCGCGAGCTGCCAGCCGTACATCGGCTCACGGGACAGCAGGCCGAGGATGCAGTGCTCGACCACACCCTTGCGCAGCTGCGCCCCGATGTCCGGTGTCATGCATCACAAGCTACCTTGCGATGCATGACACCGCAATCCCGGTGCGCCGAGTCCATGAACGTGCGCCGGATTCATGAGCGTTCTCGCGTTTGGCTCATGGTCTCGGCGCAGGCTCATGGATTCGCGACAGTGCAGGACTTGACCCAGTGCAGGACTTGGCCCAGTGCAGAAGCGCCGGCGCCGTGCCGCGTCTCACACGGCCGCGGCGAGGGCCTCGCGCACGGCACGGACCGCGGGACGCTGAACTGCCGCGCGGCGAGCGGCGGAGAACACCACGCGCTCCGGCGCACCGGGCAGATCGAGCAGCCGCACCGAGGGCGCCTCGCCCGCCCACACCAGATCCGGCAGCAACCCGACCGCGTGTCCCGAGCGGATCAGACGGATGTGCGCCATGAGGTCGGCAGTCTCGAAGCGCACGTCCGGCTCGAAGCCCGCCGCACGACAGACCTGCAGGGCCCACTGACGGGATGCAGTGTCAGCGGGCTCGAGCACCCAGGGATGATCCGCCAGCTCCGCGAGATTGCGCGCCGCATCGCCCGCTCCGAGAGCAGCGCGGATCGTGTCATGCGCGAAGGCGACATGGTCGAGGTCGGGAAGGCGTGGGCGCAGGTAGCCCGGGTACTCCTCGGCGATCGCCAGATCGAAACCGCGGGCCGCGACCTCGAACAGCCCCTCCTCCGGCGCTCGCTCGCTCACCTCCACGCGCAGGTCCGGATGGGCTTCGGCCAGGTGGGTGAGTGCGGCCGGCAGGACGGCGTGCGCGGCTGACTGGAACACCGCGATCCGCACTGTGCCGCCGACCCCCGACACCGTGCGTGTGAGATCGTCCTGCGCCTCGGCGAGGCGATCGAGGATCGCCTCCGCGTGCTCCACCAGCGTCCACGCCTGGGGTGTCAGGCGCACCCGCCGACCCGACTGTTCGAGAAGCGTCGCCCCGGCCTCACTCTCGAGAACTTTCAACTGCTCGGACACCGACGACGGGCTGTAGCTGAGCGCCTCGGCCACGGCCGCCAGCGTGCCGCGACGACTCAGCTCCACCAAGAGGCGCAACCGGCGGGGATCAAGCATCGTGGTTCCTTCAATTCATCGGCAATGGCGAACGGTATGCATCGAAATCATTCGCTGTACCGAACATACCTCGCGGCGTCACACTGAGATCATCCCCACCCCTGACACCAGCCCAGGAGGCATCGTGGCCGACAGCACCACCATCACCGACGAGGTTCGCACGTCCGACGTCGTTGCGACCGTTCGCCGTTGGCTCGACGAGGCTGGCAAGCATCCCGTCGACCCTGCCGCCGAGCGCCTTGCCGGCGTGCTCAAGGACGAGCATGGCCTCGACTTCACCGTCGGATTCGTCGACGGTGTCATGCGGCCGGAAGATCTGGACGTCGCCGCCGCGAAGCTGAAGGAGCTGCGCAGCCTCACCCCGTCGTTCCTGCCCGCCTATCTGCGCGGTGCGATCGGCCTCGGCGCGGCGTTCGCCCCGATCCTTCCGGGCATCGTGATCCCGACGGCGCGACGCGTGCTGCGTGGGATGGTCGGCCACCTCGTGCTCGATGCGACACCCGCGAAGCTCGGCCCCGCCATCGCGAAGCTGCGTGAGGGCGGCAACCGCCTGAACCTGAACCTGCTCGGTGAGGCCGTGCTCGGCGAGAACGAAGCGGCACACCGCCTGGCGGGCACGCACGAGTTTCTCGCGCGCGACGACGTCGACTACGTCTCCATCAAGGTCTCCGCCGTGGTCAGCCAGCTGTCGATGTGGTCGTTCGACGAGGCCGTCACCAAGGTGGTCGAGAAGCTCACCCCGCTGTACGAGACGGCTGCCGCCGCGGAGAAGATCGGCAAGTCGAAGTTCATCAACCTCGACATGGAGGAGTACCGCGACCTCGACCTCACCATCGCGGTCTTCACGAAGATGCTCGACCAGCCGCAGCTGAAGGATCTCGAGGCCGGCATCGTCTTGCAGACCTACCTGCCCGACGCACTGGGGGCCATGCAGCACCTGCAGGAGTGGTCGGCACAGCGCGTCACGGGCGGCGGCGCCCCGATCAAGGTGCGTGTCGTGAAGGGTGCGAACCTCGCGATGGAGCACGTCGACGCCGCCGTGCACGGGTGGCCGGTGGCTACCGTCGCCAGCAAGCAGGATGCCGACACCAACTACAAGCGCGTGCTCGACTGGGCGATGATGCCGGAGCGCATCGCCAACCTCCGGCTCGGTGTGGCCGGGCACAACCTGTTCGATGTGGCGCACGCCTGGCTGCTGTCGAAGGCGCGCGGTGTGCAGGCCGGGGTCGAGTTCGAGATGCTGCTCGGGATGGCCACGGGCCAGGCCGAGGCGGTGCGCGGCGATGTCGGCCAGCTGCTGCTCTACACGCCGGTGGTCAACCCGAGCGAGTTCGACGTGGCGATCGCGTACCTGATCCGTCGACTGGAAGAGAACGCCTCGCAGGACAACTTCATGTCGGCCGTTTTCGAGCTCGACTCCGACGCCGCCCTGTTCGCTCGTGAGCAGGCGCGATATGAGGCGTCGTTGGCCGAGTTCCTCCGCACCCGCGAGGAGGTTCCCTCGCCCAACCGCGTGCAGAACCGCCAGGACGAAGTCCCCGACGCTCCATCAACCGGCTTCCGCAACGAGCCGGACACCGATCCCGCCATCGCGGCGAACCGGGCGTGGGGCCGGGCGATCCTGGAGCGCGCGGCATCCAGCGACGAGGGTGTCGCGATCATCGCCGACGCGCATGTTCCCACGGCTACCGCGCTGGAGAAAGTCATCGCCGGTGCTCACGACGCGGGTGCCGCGTGGGGCGCGCTGTCCGGTGACGAGCGTGCGGAGATCCTGCACGGCGCCGGCCGCTCGCTCGCCGCCAATCGTGGTCGCCTGATCGAGGTTATGGCGTCGGAAGCAGGCAAGACCATTGCCGAAGCAGACGTCGAGGTCAGCGAGGCGATCGACTTCGCCCACTACTACGCCGAGCTCGCGCGGGGACTCGATCACGTTGATGGCGCGACCGCGGTGCCGTCCCGCCTTACCGTGGTGGTGCCGCCGTGGAACTTCCCGACCGCCATCCCGGCCGGTGGCGTGCTCGCCGGTCTCGCTGCGGGTTCGGCGGTCATCATCAAGCCCGCACGACTCACCAAGCGCACCGGTGCCGTGATGGTCGACGCGCTCTGGCAGGGTGGCGTGCCGCGCGAGGTGCTTCGTCTCGTCGAGCTCGCCTCGGGTGAGCTGGGCTCGAAGCTGGTCGCCGACGAGCGCGTGGACCGCGTGATCCTCACTGGCTCGTCCGAGACGGCCGAGCTGTTCCGGTCCTTCCGACAGGACCTTCCGCTGCTCGCGGAGACCAGCGGCAAGAACTCGATCATCGTCACCCCCTCCGCCGACCTGGACCTGGCAGCGGCCGATGTGGTCAAGAGCGCCTTCGGTCACGCCGGGCAGAAGTGCTCGGCCGCGTCGCTGGTGATCCTGGTGGGTTCGGTCGCGAAGTCGGAGCGGTTCCGCCGCCAGCTGGTCGACTCCGTGCGCTCGCTGCGGGTCGGCTATCCCACCGACCCCACGACGGTCATGGGACCCATCGTGGAGGAGGCGAAGGGCAAGCTGCTCTCGGGCCTCACCACGCTGGGCAAGGGTGAGAAGTGGCTCATCGAGCCGAAGCAGCTCGACGCCACCGGCAAGCTCTGGTCGCCGGGCGTCCGCACCGGCGTGAAGAACGGGTCCGAGTACCACCTGACGGAGTACTTCGGTCCGATCCTCGGCATCATGGAGGCCGCGAACCTCGACGAGGCGATCGCGATGCAGAACGCCGTGGACTACGGTCTGACGGCCGGTCTGCACTCACTCGACCGCGACGAAGTGGCCACCTGGCTCGGCAAGGTCCAAGCGGGCAATCTGTACGTGAACCGCGGGATCACGGGCGCGATCGTTCGCCGGCAGCCGTTCGGCGGCTGGAAGCGGTCCGCCGTGGGTGCGGGTGGCAAGGCCGGTGGACCGAACTACCTGCACGGTCTGGTCGACTGGCGCGACGCCACCCCCGAGACACGTCCGGTCACGCTGACCGCTGCGGTGGAGGTCGTCGTTGCCGCCGCCGGCGATGAGTGGCTGCGTGCTGCGGCCGCGACCGACGAGCGCGCCTGGCAAGACGAGTTCGGTGTGGCGCGCGACGTGTCCGCTCTCGGCGTCGAGCGCAACGTGTTCCGCTACCTGCCGACCCCGGTGACGGTTCGCGTCGCCGGGGATGCGACGGAGGTCGAGGGTGTTCGCGCCGTGCTCGCCGGAGTTCGCGCCGGATCGTCGGTGGCCGCATCGTTCGCGACGGCCCCATCGAAGAAGGTCGCTGCGGCACTCACTGCCGCGGGCGTCGCCGTCTCGGTCGAGAAGGACGCGGCCTGGCTGAAGTCGCTCGCGAAGAAGGGCTCGCCCACCGGTCGCATCCGGCTCGTAGGTGGCTCCGCAGCCGACGTGGCCGCGGCTCTGCAGGGGTCGATCGACGTGGCCGTGTGGTCCCACCCGGTCACCAGTGCGGGTCGTGTGGAGATGCTTCCCTTCCTGCACGAGCAGGCGGTATCCATCACCAACCACCGCTTCGGCAACCCGACCGCCCTCTCGGACGGCCTGCTCTGACCGTTTCATAGCGTGCGTGGCCCCTGACCCCGAGACTCGGGGCCACGTGCGTGGTGCGGACGGCGGCGATGCTCGCGGGGCTCACGACATGGCATCGCGAGCCTCGCCGGCTCCCCGTCAGAGCGTCGGAGAGAAGCCGAGTCGGGTATACAGCGCGTTGGCGGCGGCAGACGTTCCTTCGCCGACGCGCAGCGAAATAGTCCTATCCGACCGACGCCGACAGGCGCCGATCGCGGTCGTGAGGAGCGCTCTCCCGAAACCGCGTCCTCGAAAACCGGGGTCGACGAAGAGATCGATCACGAACGGACCGGGCAGATCGGCATCCCAGATCGACGCGGTCGTCACCAGGATCGCGCCGACCGGATGATCCGAGACGAAAGCGATCTGGCTTGCGTCGAGGCGCAGCTCCCCGAAGTCGCCGGCGAACGTCATATCGATCTCCGAGATGGCATCTCCGAGATCAGCGGCGCCGATGCCCGCAGGGTAACTGGCGAAGTAGAGGGTTGCGAGGTCGGCGCCGTCCGCCGTTGTGATGCAGCGGAGGGACACGTCCTCCGGGGTGATGTGGAGCCCCGGAGACCCGGTGATCGCAAGGGTGCGTATGCCGTCGGGAATGATGAGTCCGTTTCATTGATCTCAGTCGGCGCGACTTCGTCACGCGTGTGGAGTCCGAGTGCTGTGCTTGAGCGCTCGTCGTCTCCCTTCGCTCGCTCGGCAACCGCGAAGCGAGACGAAGGGCGGTTCCTGATAGCGCGACCGAACCTCTGAGCTTCGCAGGGGTTCAGCTGCCGGCGCGGGGTGTGATGGTGATGCGACCGGCGGCGAGGGCTTCCTCCGTGGGGTTGCCGCCGTCGGGGCTCGGCACCTCGATCGGGAGCTCCTGCTCGGCGTCCCAGATCGCGCGGGCCTCGGCCGCAGACGGGGCCCACACCTCATCGAACATGCCGATCGTCCCGCCGGACGTTGATCCGCGCTTTCCGCGGTTGTGGACGAAGCCGATCGTGATCGCGACGATGACCAGCACCGGGAGCGCCGCGGTGAACCACCCCAGGATCTCGCTCATTCTTCGAGGCTAGGTCGGCTACGCTTGCGCGGCAAGCCCTCAGGCGGTGGTGATCGTCATCCCGGGGATCTCGTCCGCCACCGCCAGCGCGTACGAACGCTTGATGATGCGGCGCAGCGCGGACAGATCAGTCGTCGTGAGGTCCTTCAGGTAGAGGCAGCCGCGGCTGACCGTGTGCGGTCCGAGCACCGCAAGTTCAACGGCGTGAGGTTCAGCACCCTCCAGCAGATAGATGGTGCTGGAAGCCTTGCGGGGTGCGAACGCCGCGAGCGGCATGTCACCCTCGGTGCCGGTGGGGTAGCGATAGTGGCAGGCTCCGAAGCCGATAATCGTGCCCCAGAGCACCGGCTTGAGCCCGGTGATCTCGCTCAGCACCTCAACGAGCGTCTCCGCATCGCGACGCCGTTTGTCGGGAGTGACCGCCGCCACGAACTCCGCGACGTCACCTCCCGTGGGCTTCACTTCGGTGCCTTGGCTGCCGCCTTCACGGACTTCTTGAACTCGCGCACCTTCGCCAGCGAGTCGGGGGAGGTGATGTCGGCGACGGAGCGGAACGACCCCTCGTCCCCGTACGACCCGGCCGCCTCGCGCCATCCCGCCCCGCTGAATCCGTACTGCTTACCCAAGAGCGCCAGGAAGATCCGGGCCTTCTGATCGCCGAAGCCGGGCAGCGCCTTCAGACGCTTGAGCACGGTGGCGCCGTCAGGGTCATCGCGAGTCCAGATCTGCGATGCGTCGTCGTCCCATTCGGTCGCGATCACTTCGCACAGCGCCTGCACGCGTCCGGCCATCGAACCTGGGTAGCGATGCACGGCGGGTGTCTGCTTGAACGCCTCCGTGAACGCCTCGGGGTCGTGGCCGGCGATCGCCGCCGCGTCCATCGTTCCCACGCGCTCCTGGATCTTCAGCGGTCCGGAGAACGCGGTCTCCATCGCGACCTGCTGGTCCAACAGCATGCCGATCAGCAGCGCCAGCGGGTTCTCGGTGAGCAGGGCGTCCGCGGCGGTGTCTCCGGTGATGTGAAGGGCCATGGATCCATCTTCTCGCGATTCAGTCGGATGCAGCCAGGCGCACGCACGATCACGTAGCATGATCGCATGGGCGGGATCACCTTCGACGCGGACCGGCTCCGTGAGATCGGCGAGCGCTACGGCGTCGCGCGATTGGAGGTGTTCGGGTCGGTTGGGCGAGGGGACGAGCACGGTGACAGCGATCTCGACCTGCTGTACGAACTCAAGCCCGGAACTCGATTGGGGTTCGCCTTCGTCGAACTCGAGGACGAACTGACGGAGCTGTTCGGGTGCCACGTGGATCTCGTCGCACGCGATGCCGTGAACGAGTACATCCGTCCGCAGATCCTCCACGATGCTCGGCTGTTCTATACGGCGTGAGCTTCTTGTCCTTCGGGAGATGGTCGCCGCCGCAGAGCGGATCCGCGAAGTCGTCGGAGACCTCGATGCCGATTCGCTCCACGCCGATGACCTCCGCTTGGAGTCGGTGCCGTGGAACTTCACGGTTCTCGGAGAAGCTGCGGCGCAGATGCCGGCAGACGTGAAGGAGCGTCATCCGGATGTCGGCTGGGCCCAGCCCACGCGTTTGCGGAATCGCATCGTGCATGGATTTTGGAGTGTCGATGTGAGGCTCCTCCACGACGTGGCGACGCAGGATCTCGCCGAACTGGTCGATCAGCTCTCGGCCGTGCTGGAAGCGTCCGACTCCGGATCCGACGTCTGACGCGCGTTTACGCGCTGAGGTGTTCGTGGAGCATGAGCCACCGGCCATCCCTACGTGAAGTACAGCACCGTGGAACGATCCTTGCCCATAGCTATCGCACCTGCTGGTCCAACAGCATCCCGATGGGACCGGTCGGTGCCTACCAGTTGCAGGCGGCCATTTCGGCAGTGCATTCCGAAGCCGCCGCATGGGAGGAAACCGACTGGGAGCAGATCGCGGAGCTCTACTCCATGCTTGCTCGGGTGGCACCATCACCGACGGTCACCCTGAACTATGCGGTGGCCATCAGCGAAGCGCATGGACCGACAAGCGCATTGCGCGTACTCGACCCGCTCCTCGACGATCCACGTATGAGCCGCAGCCACCGCTTGTACGCCGTACGAGCTCCGATACTCGAGGCCTGCGGGCGTCATCATGAGGCGCTGGACGCCTACCGTATATCCAGCAGGCTCTGCACAAGCATTCCAGAGCAGCGGTATCTCAACAGCCAGATCGCGCGCCTGCAAGTCGGTATCGATCGCAGCAGCGTGAGCGACTCATAGCCTCTCGTTCTCTTCCTGTCAACCGCCGTGTACACGCTGCGGAAGAACGTCAGCGCCGATGACGCCGTGTAGGTTCTGCTCGCACCCGCGGCTCAATGCGCGTTGCTGACGTCCGTAGTCTCGCCGTCTCCCTGAGTGCTCCGGCACAGGGGCGGATGGGAGGATGGAGGGGTGTCCGACGTCTCCGATCTCGTAGCTGCCGCCCAGCACACACCCGTCGTGGTGATCGGGGGTGGGATCGGCGGACTCGTCGCCGCGTACGAATGCGCCAAGGTCGGCATGCCGGTGACGCTGCTCGAAGCATCGGAACGCCTGGGCGGATCCGTCCGCACCGTGGAGGTCGGTGGCATCCGGGTCGATGCGGGCGCGGTCTCCTTCGCTGCGGACGGCGCCGTTGACAAGCTGGTCGCCGCGCTGGGCCTGGCGGAGCTGGGGCTTGACGATCAACGAGTCGCCCAGCAGGCGAGGTCCCGCTTCACGACCTCTCCGCGCGGACTCGTTCCACTTCCGGATGGGGTGCTCGGCATTCCGGCCAACCCATTCCTCACCGATGTCGTGCGTATGGTCGGATGGGGTGGTGCGTGGCGCGGGTATCTCGACCGGCTGCGTCCGCCGCTGACGATCGGGCACGAGAACCGTCTCGGCGCGCTCGTGTGCAAGCGCATGGGCGCGAAGATCGAGCAGCGCCTGGTGGCTCCCGTCACCCGTGGATCGCTGGGCCTCGGTCCTGACGACGTGGACGTGTCCATCGCCGCCCCCGACCTGAACCCTGCACTCACCAGGCAGGGCTCACTCTCCGGTGCCGTGGCCGAGCTTCTGGGCGCTGCCTCCGCACGACCTCGGCTCACGCTGGCGCACGGGATGGAGACGCTTGTCGCCGCGCTGGAGCGCCGCATCAGCGAACTCGGCGGCCGCATCCTGACAGGCACCGCGGCTGAGTCCATCGTTCGCGCCGGAGACACCTATCGGGTCACGGGTCGGAGAGCCGCCGGAGAACAGGACGACGCCGAAGCGCCGGGGGCGGAAGAGTTCTCCGCCGCGGTTGTTGTCGTGGCCGCAGACGAGCATGCCGCGCGGCCCCTGCTGCGCGAGCTCGTGACCCTCCCCGCCGCGTTCTCGCCGGCGTCCCGCCTGACGACCGTCACTGCGATCGTCGACGCGGATTCGACGTGGGGTGCCGGTGTCTACCCGCAGCTGGCCGAATCGGACATCGCCAGCATCGACGACCTCACCGCGCAGTGGAGGATCGGAGACAGCACGCGAGTGGTCCGCGCTCGCCTCAGCGGAGTGGTCTCCGCGGCGGATGCGAGCGCACAGCTCCAGCGGGTCCTCGGAGTTGCGGTCCGTGATGCCGTGGTGGTCGACTTCGAAGCCGCTCCGCATCGTGAGCAGCGCGGATTCGCCGCTGTGGCCGCTCGGCTGCGCGACCCCAACCTCTGGCCTGCCGGGCTCGGCGCGACGGGCGCATGGCTGTCTGGAACGGGGCTCGACTCGGTCGTGACCGACGCGCAGAACGTGACCGAACGACTCCGCCGAGGAGTGCTCTTCTCCTGACGGATGCCCGTGATCGCGCCGCTCCGCTGCGCTGCGTTGGCTGACAGAACGGCGGATGCCGGAATCGGAATATAGGGTTACGCTGGTCACGCACACCAGCAGACGCTGCGGGGGAGGACCCATGAAGGGCAAGATCGGACTGGTCGTCGGCATCGGGATCGGATACGTGCTCGGAACACGCGCCGGGCGCGAGCGCTACGAGCAGATCAAGGAAGCTGCGGGCAAGGTCTGGAACCTGCCACAGGTGCAGACCCAGGTCGCCAAGGTCGAGGACCTGGCGAAATCAGCGGCGCTCGCTCTGCCGCGAACGCTCTGGAACACCGGCGTCAAGGTGGCCAAAGCTGCCGCCTCCTCCGGCACCACGGGCGAGAAGCTCGATCGGGCAGCCGCCACCGCGCGCGCTGAGGCACCGACGGTGAAGCGCGCTGCCGCCGAATCGATCGACGAGGTGGTCGAGGCCGCCGACGAGGTCGCGGAGAAGCTCAAGAAGCCTCGCACGAAGAAGGGCTGACATGACGACTCCACGCGGATTCCGCGATCGCGCTGACGACGGTCTCCTCACGCTGGTGGGCGAGGTTCCGGAGCTCGTCCGCAACCTCGTCATCGCCGAGTTCAACGCCGCCAAGGGATGGGTGACGCGCACGGCGAAGCACGCCGGCATCGGCGTGGCCTGGTTCCTCGCCGCCCTGTTCTTCCTGTTCTGGTCGATCCCTGCGCTCGGAACCTTCTTCATCGCGGGCCTCGCCTCGTGGATGCCGGTGTGGCTGTCGGCGCTCATCGTGTTCGTGATCATGCTGCTCATCGCTGCGGTACTCGCCGTGCTCGGCGTGTTCCGGATGAAGAAGGTCGCGGCCGATGAGAACCCGGTCCAGGCCGCACAGACCGACGTGAAGATCGTGAAGGATATCGCTGATGAGCTCTGATCGTTCCGCCTCTGTTCCCCGTACCGCCGTTCCGCTCGGGATCAACGACCCGGTGGAGGCAGCACGCGCCGAGCTCAAGGCTGCGCTGAGCGCCATCGAAGAGAAGGTCAATGTGCCCAAGCAGGCGCAGAAGGTCACGGTGAAGGCTCAGCTGTTCGCACGGCGCGAGCCGCTCAAGGCGGCACTCGTCGCCGTCGGCGTCGCGGTCGCGATCGGCGGCATCGTGTGGTCCGTGGTGCGATCGTTCACGGAGCCCCGCGACTGATTCGGCGGCTGTGATCAGCGTCGGCTGAAGGTGCCGGGTCGGGTCAGGTATCCGATTCCCACACCCACGACGACACCGACGATCGTCTCGATTCCGCGATCGAGGATGAGCCCCGAGGCGGGCGCCGGCGACGCGAGGTGCACCATCAGCAGCGCTAGCGGTGTGATGAACAACAGCGCCAGCACGTAGTTGCGTCCCACGAGCAGCTCCACGGCGATCTGCAGCACGATCACGATGAGCAGCGCCACGAGCGTGGGCGGGCTCCACCACAGCAGAACCGCGGCGAGGGCGAGACCGATGACGGTGCCGACGATGCGCTGCACCCCGCGTACCAGCTGAGGAACGAACTCGCGCGCCGCCAGCGGCACGACCGCCGACACCATCGCCCAGTAGGGGTGGCCGATGCCGATCGCCGTGACGATCGTTCCCGCGATCAGCACGCCGGCGGCGGCTCGAATCACATGACGCACCTCGATGGGCCGGGGCGTCGGTCGCGCGCCGGCAAACGAGCGACCTCGTCGGACGGCACCCGTTGCACCGAGCAGGATCGAGAAGACCGCGACCGTCACGCTCACCACGATGGCGGGCACGAGCGCCGACGGAGACGACGGAATCGACGCGCAGGCGGTGAAGGCGAACGTCGGAAACAGCGCGCCCGGCGGGTGCCACCGCTGACGATCGCTGAGCGCCGCGGAACCTGCGGCAAGAATCGCGGCCAGGGGAATCACGAGCCACGATCGGGCCGGCGACATCCCCACCAGTACGCCGCCGATGACGGCGGTGACCAGCACTGCGCCCGCCATCGACTGCATGCGCAGTCGATCGGCGTAGTCGGAGGAGCGGCCATACAGGGAGGTGAACGCGCCGAACGCTGCATAGATCGACCACTCGACGTGATCGATGCTGAACAGAATGAGCAGTGGTACGGCGATGGACAAGCCAGCACGCAGGGCGACCCGGTGTGCGCCCGAGTGTGGACCGAACCCGAGCAGACCCTGCAGGAGAGGATGCCGGTCGGTCATCCTTCCATTGTGTCTCATGCATCTGAATGCACCATGGAAACCCCGGATCACGCGCGAATGCGGCTCCGAACCTGCTTCGGAACTGGGGAGAGGGGAAACGAAACGCCGGATCGGGGGTATATTCAAGGGAAACAGGCAGTTGCAATGGTGCGGACGCTGCCGGTGGCGTGCGCCCACGCGCATCTTTCGCCCGGGTCCGCCACTCTCCTTGAGATCGTCATCCATCTGGCGGTCCACGCCCCTGAGAGAGTTGTCATGACTACAGCCAACGAACATCACGAGAAGCCGCTCACCGGCTGGCGCGTTCTCGTTCCCCGCGGTGGTCCCTGGGGCGACGGCGTCGCCGCCAGCCTGCGCGATCAGGGGGCCATTCCCGTGGTCGCCCCGCTCATCAATTTCGCCGCGACCACCGACGCGCCTGCCCTCGACGATGCACTGCGACGACTGCAGGACGGCGAGTTCGACTGGCTCACCGTCACGAGCGCCACCACCGTCGATGTGCTGTACGCCCAGCGCACGATCGTTCCCGCGAAGACGCGGATCGCGGCCGTCGGAGAGACCACGGCGGCAGCGCTCCAGGCCGCGGGTTACACGGTCGACCTCGTGCCCGCCGAAGACAACTCCTCGGCCGGCATGGCGGCTGATCTGATCGCGCTGGAGAGTGAGCCGAAGAAGTTCCTCACGCTGCGCAGCGAGCAGGCGAAGCCGGTCCTCACGGAGGCACTGCTGGGCGCCGGGCACCACGTGCACCAGGTGGTCGCTTACCGCACGGTGGGGGTGCCGGTGACGGAGCGCATCGCTCGCGATGTCGCAAACGGACGGATCAACGCGATCCTTGTCACGTCGGGTTCGGTCGCGGCCCAGGTGCGTGAGCAGTTCGCTGTGATCCCAGACGAGACGATCATCGCGGCGATCGGTCCGCGCACGGCCAAGGATGCCCGCAGCCTCGGCCTGAACGTGGACATCATCGCCGACCAGCAGACCGTCGACGCGCTCATCGCCGCCGTCTCCAAGTTCCCGCTCCCGCACGCCGCCGACGAGTTCGCTCGATGAGGCGGGTCGTGATCCTGGCCGGAGGCGTCGGCGGGTCACGATTCACGCTGGGCGTGCGCGAAGCGCTTCGTCGTCGCGGCGAAGCGCACGAGATCACGGTCATCGCGAACACGGGCGATGACCTCTGGCTCAGTGGCGTGCGACTCCAGCCCGATATCGACTCCCTGCTGTACGCGCTGGCCGGTGTGAACGACACCGAGCGCGGATGGGGCAGGGCCGGCGACACCGAGCGGGTCAACGCGGAGCTGCAGGCGTGGGGCGGCGGCTGGCCCTGGTTCACACTGGGCGACCTCGATCTCGGCACGCACCTCGCTCGCACCGGCTGGCTCCGTGACGGCGCCTCCGTCTCTGACGTCGTGGCTCGGCTGAACGGCCGATGGGATCTCGGCGCGCGCATTCTGCCGATGACCGACGCCGAAGTGGACACCATCGTCCACCTGCAGGACGGATCGCGCATGCACTTCCAGGAGTGGTGGACGCGCCATCGTGCCACCCTCGCTCCGGCGCGTTTCGTGAATCCAGGCATCGAGCACGCGAGTCCGGGAGCGGGTGTGCTGGAGGCGCTCGCTGACGCGACAGACGTGTTCATCGCACCGTCCAACCCGGTGGTCTCGATCGGTCCGATCCTCTCGATGCCCGGGATGCGTGAGGCGCTCGCGCTTGCCCCGGCACCGGTGGTGGGCGTCTCGCCCGTGATCGCCGGCGCCGTGGTGCGCGGGATGGCGGATGTCTGTCTCCCCACCATCGGGGTGGAGACCTCGGCTGCGGCCATTGCCCGGCACTACGGCGCCCGTGATCGCGGTGGGCTGCTGGACGCGTGGCTGATGGCCGAGGAGGACGCAGAGCTCGCGCTGGACGTGGCGGCCGGCGGCATTGATGTGTCTGTGGTGCCGCTGTGGATGCGCGACGCCGACACCTCTGCCGCACTCGGCGACGCCGCGCTGTCGGTCCGCGACGATGAGGGCTCCGCGGACTGACCGCCGCTGTCGGGTCTCGCTTCGCGGTTGCTGAGCGAGCGCCAGCGAGATGAAGTGCGCTCAGGAACCGGCGGCGCGGGTGCGGGGGCCGAGGGTGAGGTCGGGGGAGTCGCGGGCGGCGGCGAGCTGCGCCGGAGTGTCGATGTCGTGGCGCAGCGATGCGGCAGCCGCCAGCGGAGCGGCCCCCGCGGCGAGATGTCGGGCGTAGGAGCGGCGCCCGAACGACGGGTGCAAAGCGCGCGGATTCTGTGCGGTGAGCATCACGGTGCCCAGGCCCTCGCTGTCGGAGACCGCGCCGAACGGCACGTCCGTGGCGAGGCGAAGCACCTCGTCCAGCTCGTCCGGATCCAAGGCGGGGAGATCGGCGTGAATGACCGCGACGAGGTCGTCGCTCACGCGCCCGAGCCCCAGCCGCACCGCGTCGTTGAGCGAGTGCTCGATCGAATCGGGACCCGCGGTCGTGGACGCCGAGTCGACGTCTGCAACGACCTCCAGCTGTACGCCGACGATCTCCCGCCGCGCCTCCTCCGCGAGCCCCACATCGGAGGTCACCAGCACGATCCGTTCCGCGCTGTGTGCTGCGGCGATGCGCTCCAGGGTGTCCAGCGCGATGGCGCGTGCGAGCGCAGCATCGGCGCCGAGGCGCGACTTACCGTGCGAAGTGTGTTTGACGGGGACGATCACCGTCCACCCGGGGCGCGAAGTGACGCTCACCGCTGCGCGGCGGCCTCGCGTGCGCGCAGCCGCGGGAGCACCTCTTCGCCGTAGAGGCGAAGGAACGCCTCCTGATCCTCGCCGGGGTCGTGGAACACGAGGTGACGGAAGCCGAGATCGCGGTAGTGCTCGATCGCGGCCACATGCTGATCCACATCGTCCGAGACGATGAAGCGTGATGCCGCGCGCTCGATCGGCAGCGCATCGGCCAGCCGTTCCATCTCGACCGGATCGTGCACGCTCATCTTCTCCTCGGCCGAGAGCGCCAGGTTCGCCCAGAACCGCGTCTTCTCCTGCGCCTCAGCGATGGTGGGCGCCAGCGAGACCTTCACCTCGATGAGAGTGTCGATGTCGTCGCGCGTCCGACGCTCCTTGCCGAGCCCGTCGTCCAAAGCGGGCAGCAGCGTGTCGGTGTACAGCGCGTCGTCCTTGCCGCTCGTGGTGATGAAGCCGTCGGCGATCCGCCCCGCCAGGCGCGTTGCCGCTGGCCCGGCGGCACCGATGTAGATCGGCACCTGCTGGTCGGGGCGGTCGTAGATCGTGGCGTCATGGGTGCTGTAGTAGGTGCCGTCGAAGGTGACGCGCTCCTCGCTCCAGAGGCGGCGGATCAGCGTGATCGCTTCTTTCAGGCGCTGGAAACGCTCCGGGGAGTCGGGCCATGTCTGGCCCAGGGTCACCTCGTTCAGCGCCTCCCCGGTGCCCACTCCGAGGATGATGCGCCCCGGGTTCATCACGCCGAGGGTTCCGAACGCCTGCGCGATGACCCCGGGGTGGTACCGCAGTGTGGGGGTGAGGACGGAGGTTCCCAGCAGCACATGTTCGGTGCGTTCGCCGAGCGCCGCCAGCAGCGGGATCGCGGCCGGGGCATGACCGCCCTGGTGCCGCCACGGCTGGAGGTGGTCGCTGACGAACACAGAGTCGAAACCTGCCTGCTCGGCGACGCGACCGAAATCAACCAGCTCGCGCGGACCGAACTGCTCCGATGACGCCTTATAGCCCAGTCGCAGTGGCACGCTCATTCTGGCTCCCTTCCTCTCCCGCCATCCTTCCACTCGGAGGTGTCGACGGGGCCGCCCGGGGATCGTTAGGGCTTCGTAGCGATTCTCCCTGCCGCGTGTCGGTGGACGCTGGCAGACTGAAGGGATGGTGACGCTGCTCCTGGACTCCGCGAATCTCGAGATCTCGTTGTCCGTCACCGAGCGCGCGGCCGCCTTCGCTCCCAGCAGCACCATCCGTCTCGCACGCACCGACATCACGCGTGTGCAGCTCACCGACGATCCGTGGACCTGGCTGCGCGGAGTCCGCAAGCCCGGCACGCAGATTCCGGGTGTGATCGCGGCGGGTACCTGGCACTCCACCGCCGGCACGGACTTCGTAGTGGTGCGCGGTCGGCGTGAGGGCGTGGTGATCGAGCTCACCGAGGATGCGCCGTATCAGCGATTGCTGCTTACGACCCGTCACGGACTGGCGCTCGTGAACGCGCTGCGTCTCGATGCCTCCGAGCAGCTGGAGGAGGTGTCGGAGATGGTGGCTCACGCCGCTCCGCAGGCTCCGCGCAAGCGCAGTCCGAAGGGTGCCACGCGCCCCGCTACGGCCTGACGTCGAATCGAGCCGCGATCCAGTCCGCGGCCTCCGAGGGCGCGTACCGAGCCTGCATGGTGCCCGAGTGGTGCGACGGCCACCAGCGGGCGGTGAGATCCACGCCGGTGCGTCGATAGCCGCGCAGCAGCCGTGCCGTCGAGACCGCGGGCGCGACCTCGTCGAATCGTGCCGCATCGACGCGCACCGGAGCGCGGAACCCGCGCAAGGAGGCGACATCGTTCGCGCGGAAGGATGCGTACAGTCGGCGCAACAGCTCACGGCGGGATCGTCCGCCGATGCGCGCGGGCGCGATGGTGCCCCAGGAATCGGGTGCCGACAGCTCGGTGAGCGTGAGTCGATCCAGGTCGCCCCAGTGCGCCCGCGCCGCATCGCTGAGCCCATCGGTCGCGAGCAGTTCGCGCAGCCGCTCGTCCGTCGTGCTGGCGCCGCGAAGCATGAGGGCGATGAGTGCGGAGACCACGCCCGTGCCCGGTGCCCACGCCGGGAGCATCATCGACAGTCGGATGCTGAGGTCCATGCGGGTCACCGGGGTAAACGCCGCCGTGCCCCGCAATCGGGAACCGTCGTCGGGCTCCGGGGCGACCGAAGCGAATAGCGCCGCGACCGCCCCCTCGGAGTGTCCGGCGGCCACCCACTCGTCGCCGAGTCGTTCGTCGAAGCTCCCTCGGGCGCGCATCATGGCGCGAAGTGACGCCCCCAGCGGCTGTCCGATCAGGTACGGGTGCTCGCCAGCGCTGCCGATGCCCGGATAGTCGGGGCGCAGCACGGCGATCCCGCGCGCGAGGAGAGCATCGCAGAGTGCGTCCCCCTGCGACATCCGACGCCACTCGGGGTGCGTGGGCGTGCCGATGCTGGGGGCCGACCTCCTCGACGCACCGGTGGTCATGTGTCCGAAGACCACTACGGGGTAGCCGGTGGTGGGTGCCGGCGAATGCGGCATATGGACGAGACCGGTCTCGGCTGTGCCATCGGAATCGAAGACCACCGCCCGGGTGCTGCCGTGAATGAGCCCGCTCACCAGCGACCTCTCGGCAGGAGTCGGCGCAGCGCCGCCGGCATCGTGCCCAGCAGCGATCCGCGTCGTCGTTCGGCATCATCGATCACGTCCGCGAAGAATCGCGCGACCGGGGCGAGCTGATCGATGTCGATGCGATCGATCGTGTCGACGTCGTCGTAGAGGTACAGCGGGCCGGAGATGAGGCTCACCGTGGGCACCCCGGACACCAGCGTGAACGACGCGTCGGTCGGGATGCCTCCGGCGAAGAACTCCAGCGGTGCGGCACCCATCAGCGTCGTGGAGTGCAAGGCGTTGCGACGCACCGCGCGCGCGATGCGAGCGGTGAACGCGGGATTGACGTTGAGGAAGATGCCGCGTGGCTCGGTCTCCCCGGTGGAGTGGAATCCACCGTCGGCACCTTCGACGGCCCGGAGTCCGATGTGCTCGATCGTCGTGTTCAGCACGATGTTCCAGGGCGAGTTCCGTGACAGCACGAATCGGCGAGCGAACTCCTGATGCGCCTGATAACCGGTGAAGTGGGTGTCGAAGGTGACGAACAGCAGGGTCTTGTCGCGGCGCGCTCCGCTGGCCGCCGCACGACCGTAGTGCTCGGCGAGAGCGATCACCTCAGCCGTTCCCGACGCGTCCTCCACTGCCCCCGCACCCACGGAGTCGTGGTGGGACTGGACCATGATGGTGTCGGTGCTCGCGCCCGGAAGGACGCCCATCAGCGTGCGCGAGACCACCTCGTCGCGAGTGATGTCGAGCGTGAGTGTGGCGCTCTTCTGGAGCACGGCTCGCAGCCTCCGGCCTCCCGCCCGCGTGACCCAGACACCGGGCAGCGGGAACAGGGTTCGGCGGTAGTACTCGTTGTGGTAGCCGAGGGAATCGGGATAGTCGCGGAGCACGCCGATCACCCCGACCGCACCGGCGGCGGCAGCATCGCGCATCGTGCGTGCGAGCGAGGTGACGTACGGATTCCGGCTGCGCAGCACGTCCCGGCGCAGAACCCGTCGGCCCGGATCGTGGATGAACAGCGTGAGCGGAAGGGTGTGCGCGAGCGTCATGTCGAAGGTGAGATCGAACAGCACGATCGCCCCGCGCACGTCATGTCCGCGCACGCGACCCGTGCCGATATCGATGACCGGAGCGGCCACTCGGTGGGCGACGTCGCCGGTCCAGGTATGACTCGCGAGGCCGGAGTGCAGGATCGGCGAGCAGTCGATGCTCGTATCGCCCACCGTCAGCCCATGCTCCCGCGCGCGCCAGGCGTACGATGCCACCTCGAGGACCTGCGTCTCGAGGCCGGCATCGGCGAAGCGGCCTTCTACGTAGGCGGCGGCAGCCGCGCCGCCGCGGGAGCCCGTGGAGCGAGGGGACAGCGCGATCAGATCCTCGATGGTCGTCATCATCTCGGGAGCGGTCAGCGTCATCACCCCAGGGTAGGAATCCATATGCTTTCGAGCAGGGGATGCATCGTTTCCGTCATGTTCTGCCCTCTCCACGTCTAGGATTCGTCACATGGATGACGTCCACGGTGTTGTGCCTCGTTCCCTCGACGAAATCGATCTCGCCGTATTGCATGCGCTGCAGATCGACGCGCGGGCACCGTGGACTCGCATCGCCGCCGTCATCGGCGTGGATGCGGCCACCGTGGTTCGGCATTGGAGCGCTCTGCGCGCGGATGGGCTCGCCTGGCTCACCGCATGGCCCACTCCGCAGCGCTGGTCGTCCACCACTGATCTCGGCATCGTGCTTCTGGATTCCCGCACACCGGGCGACGCGCTCGCGGCCGTCGTCCAGCGACCCTGGGTGCTGAGCGTGGACGAGACTTCGGCGGGATACCTCGCGCTCGTGGCCACATCCGCGGGGCTCGCACGACTGGGCGATCGGGCGCGAGAACTCTCCGACGACGGCGCGCCGGTCCTGCGGATGGACGTCGCCGCGTCGATCGTGGCGGAGGATTCGACCTGGCGCCTTGCGGTGCTCTCGGCCGCGCAGCAGCGTTCGCTGCGGGCCGGTGGGCCGGCCGACGCGGCTGCGGGGGTGGCGCGGCAGGCGGCGGTGGGGCAGACAGCGATGGGGTCGGCCGCCGCGGTGAAGCCGGTCGCCGGGACGAGGCCGATCGCCGCGGCGACGGTGGCGGAGATCGCCGCCGCCCTGGACGAGGATCCTCGGATGCCCGCCGCGACGCTGGCCGTTCGCCTGGGGGTCTCCGAGGCGACCGCCCGCCGCACTTTGGAACGAGTGACCGCGGCCGGTCTCCTCCGATTCGGCTGCGACCTCGCGATGCCCGCGGCGGGCTTCCGTCGGGGCGTCGTGCTGTGGGGTCGGAGTGATGATCCGGAGGGGGCCGCCACCCGCGCTGTGCGATTGCCGGAAGTGCATCGGGCGGGGATCCTCGTGGGCGCGGCTCCGCTGTTCGTGTGCCTCCGGGCACGGTCCCTCACGGCGCTTCCCGCCGTCGAGCGATCCTGGGGTGCCGACGTGGAGATCACCGATCGCTGGACCGTGCTTCGCAGCATGAAGCGCAACGGGCACGTGCTGGACGCCGACGGGCGTTCCGTCGCCCGCGTCGCACCGTCGTGGTGAGGTGTCATTCGCCGGGTGCCGGGTGCCGGGTGCCGGGTGTCGGGTGTCGGGTGCCGGGTGCCGGGTGCCGCGTGCCGCGTGCCGGGTGGGTGTCGGGTGTCGGGTGTCGGGTGTCGGTGTCGGGCGTGCGCGGCGGCCGGGTGGTCTCAGTTGCTGCTGTTCCGTCGCAGGTGTTTGACATCTATTGAGACCGGCGATTGGGATGGTCTCATTAGGTGTCCTGGTTTGTATCGCCGTCGACAGTTTCTGAGACCCACCATCACGCCGACGCCGACGCCGACGCCGACGCCGACGCCGACGCCGATTTCGGTGCCGGTGCCGGTCCCGGTGCCGATGCGGATGCCGGGTGCCGATGCCGGGTGCCGGGTGTCGGGTGTGGGTGTGTGCGACAGGCCGGGGTGGTCTCAGTTGCTGCTGTTCCGTCGCAGGTGTTCGACATCTATTGAGCCCGGCGATTGGGGTGATCTCAGTAGATGTCCTGGTTTGTATCGCCGTTGACAGTTTCTGAGACCAACCATCAGGCCGACGCCGATTTGGATGCCGGTGCCGGTGCCGGTGCCGGTGCCGGTGCCGGGTGGGTGCCGGGTGTCGGTTGTGGGTGTGTGCGACAGGCCGGGGCGGTCTCAGTTGCTGCTATTCCGTCGCAGGTGTTCGACATCTATTGAGACCGGCGAATGGGATGGTCAGGCCGCCGCTGATTCGGATGTCGGTGTCGGTGTCGGTGTCGGTGCCGGTGCCGATGCGGATGCCGGGTGCCGGGTGGATTCCGGGTGCCGGGTGGGTGCCGGGTGCCCGGGTGGGGGCGTGTGCGACGGGCCGGGTGGTCTCAGTTGCCGCTGTTTCGTCGCAGGTGTTTGACATCTAGTGAGACCGGCGATTGGGGTGATCTCAATTGATGTCCTGGTATGTATCGGCGTCGACAGTTTCTGAGACCAACCATCAGGCCGCCGCTGATTTGGATATCGGTGCCGATGCCGATGCCGATGCCGATGCCGGTCCCGGTGCCGATGCGGATGCGGATGCAGGGTGCCGATGCCGGGTGCCGGTGTCGGGCGTGCGCGGCGGCCGGGTGGTCTCAATTACTGCTGTTCCGTCGCAGGTGTTTGACATCTAATGAGACCGGCGATTGGGGTGATCTCAATTGATGTCCTGGTTTGTATCGCCGTCGACAGTTTTCGAGACCAACCATCAGGCCGCCGCTGATTCGGATGCCGGATGCCGGGTGCCGGTGCTGGGAGGTGGGTGGTGGGTGGTGGGTTGTGGGCGTGTGCGACGGGCCGGGT
>NZ_JBJDRI010000042.1:0-36524 GCF_044987425.1 Microbacterium sp. ZW T5_56
CTCCCGGACCGCGCCCCGGTGGCCCGCGTCCGGGCAACAATCCCTTCGCCTCCGCTCAGGGCATGGGCCAGCGTCCCGCCGGCCCGCGTCCCGGGAACAATCCTTTCGCCTCCGCGCAGGGCATGGGCCAGCGCCCGACTCCGGGCAACATCCCGCGCCCGCAGGCACCTCGTCCGGGTTTACCCCGTCCCGGTGCCCCGCGCCCGCAGCGTCCCGGTGGTGGCGGTCGTCCCGGTGGTGCTCCGTTCCAGCAGCGTCCGGGTGGACCCGGCCGTCCCGGCGGCGCCGGTGCTGGTGCTGGAGCCGGTGGCGGCTTCCAGCGTCCCGCCGGTGGCGGCGGCTTCGCCGGTCGTCCCGGTCCCGGCGGCCGTGGTCGTGGCGGCACAGCCGGTGCGTTCGGTAAGGGCGGCGGCAAGTCCAAGCAGCGCAAGTCTCGTCGGGCCAAGCGCCAGGAATTCGAGATGCGCGATGCCCCGATGGTGGGTGGCGTCAACGTCTCGCGCGGTAACGGCGAGATTATTCGCCTGCGTCGCGGTTCGTCCATCGCGGACTTTGCTGACAAGATCGAGGCCATCACCGGTTACACGGTGCAGCCCGGAACGCTGGTGACGATCCTCTTCAACCTCGGCGAGATGGCCACGGCCACCGAGTCGCTGGACGAGTCGACCTTCGAGGTCCTCGGCGTGGAGCTGGGTTACAAGATCCAGATGGTCTCGCCCGAGGACGAAGACAAGGAGCTCCTGGAGGGCTTCGGTCTGGACCTGGACGCCGAGCTTGCCGACGAGGACGACGAAGACCTGGAGATCCGCCCGCCGGTGGTCACCGTCATGGGTCACGTCGACCACGGCAAGACGCGACTGCTCGACGCGATCCGTCAGACCAACGTCGTCGCAGGTGAGGCCGGCGGCATCACCCAGCACATCGGTGCTTACCAGATCTGGACCGAGCACGAGGGCATCGAGCGTGCCATCACCTTCATCGACACCCCGGGTCACGAGGCGTTCACCGCCATGCGTGCCCGTGGTGCGCAGGTGACGGACATCGCGATCCTCGTGGTCGCCGCCGACGACGGCATCATGCCGCAGACGGTGGAGGCGCTGAACCACGCCCAGTCGGCCGGTGTGCCGATCGTGGTCGCGGTCAACAAGGTGGACAAGCCCGAGGCGAACCCCGCCAAGGTGCGCCAGCAGCTGACCGAGTACGGTCTGGTGGCGGAGGAGTACGGCGGCGACGTGATGTTCGTCGACGTGTCCGCTCGTCAGAACATCGGCATCCAGGACCTCCTGGACGCCGTGCTGCTGACCGCCGACGCCGGGCTTGACCTGCGTGCCAACCCGAACAAGGCCGCTCGCGGTGTCGCCATCGAGGCGAAGCTCGACAAGGGTCGCGGATCGGTTGCCACCGTGCTCATCCAGTCCGGAACGCTGCGCGTCGGTGACGCGATCGTCGCCGGCACCGCCTACGGACGTGTCCGCGCGATGCTCGACGAGAACGGCGACGCCGTCGACGAGGCCTACCCGTCGCGTCCGGTGCAGGTGCAGGGTCTGAACTCGGTGCCGCGCGCCGGTGACACCTTCATCGTCACGGAGGAGGACCGCACGGCCCGCCAGATCGCTGAGAAGCGTGAGGCCGCCGAGCGCAACGCCCAGCTGGCCAAGGCCCGCAAGCGCATCTCGCTCGAGGACTTCACCCGCGCTCTCGAAGAGGGCAAGGTCGAATCGCTCAACCTCATCATCAAGGGTGACGTCTCCGGTGCCGTCGAGGCTCTCGAGGAGTCGCTGCTCAAGATCGAGGTCGACGACTCGGTGCAGCTGCGCATCCTCCACCGCGGCGTCGGTGCCATCACCGCCTCCGATGTGGACCTCGCGACGATCGACAACGCGATCATCGTGGGCTTCAACGTCCGCCCCGACCAGAAGGCGCGCGAGCGCGCTCAGCGCGAGGGCGTGGACATCCGGTTCTACTCGGTCATCTACGCGGCGATCGAGGACATCGAGAACTCCCTCAAGGGAATGCTCAAGCCGGAGTACGAAGAGGTCCAGTCGGGTGTGGCCGAGATCCGCGACGTGTTCCGCTCCTCGAAGTTCGGCAACATCGCCGGTGTCATCGTGCGCTCGGGAACCATCACCCGCAACGCGAAGGCACGCGTCATCCGCGACGGCATCGTCATCGCCGATGGCCTGGCCATCGAGTCGCTGCGCCGATTCAAGGACGACGTCACCGAGGTGCGTACGGACTACGAAGCCGGTATCGGCCTCGGCAAGTACAACGACATCCAGATCGGTGACGAGATCGAGACCACGGAGATGGTCGAGAAGCCTCGTTCCTGATCGACCACGCTCCGCATCGGAGCTGTGTCATCGCGGCGCCGCCCGCCTCACATCGTGGGGCGGGCGGTGCCCGTTACGGCCGGGCGCCCGATGCGGAACTCGGTCGGTACCCCTCACTACGATAGAAATTGTGCGCTTGCCGCACCCCCGAGCAAGGAGGCAATCATGGCCGGAGAACGACAGGGGCGTCTGTCCGATCGCATCCGTGTGATCATCGCGGAGCGACTCGACAAGGGGCTGCGCGACCCCCGCCTCGGATTCGTCACCATCACCGATGTCCGGATGACGGGCGACCTGCAGAACGCGTCCGTCTTCTACACGGTGTACGGCACCGACCAGGAGCGCGAGGACAGCGCCGCCGCGCTGAAGGCGGCCACCGGAATGCTGCGTTCCGAGGTGGGCAAGCGACTGGGCGTACGCCTGGTGCCGACGCTGGAGTTCATTCCCGACGCCCTCCCGGAGACTGCCGATCACATCTCGGCGCTGCTGCGCGAGGCACACGAGCGCGACGCCGAGGTGGCGCAGACCGCCTCGGGTGCCGTGTACGCCGGCGAAGCCGACCCGTACGTGAAGCCGCGCGAGGACGACGACGAGGACTGAGCCGACGCCGGTATCCGCCGAGCGGGCGATGAAGTCCCCGTGCTGCCGTCATCGGCGGGCGGGGACTTCATCTCGTTCCGGGCACATTCGGCTCGACACCGGCTGTGCCCGGCGTGGCGTGTCCGGGCTCTGCCGTACTGTGGGCGCGCCGGGTGATCGCATCCGGCGCAGGAAAGGGGAGATGATGCGCTCGACGAGCATCGCACGCACTCGCATCGCCACCGCACTCATTGCGCTGATGATCGGGGGCGCTCTCGCGCTCTCGGGGTGCGCGACGTCACCCGGGGGCGACGGCGGGGCGACCACACCCGTCGCGGAACCCGCAGCGTCGGCCACGACGACTCCCGCCGAGCCGACTCCCTCCGCCACCACGCCTCCCGCACCCGTGCCCACACCCACCGACCCAGCATCGGCCGATGACCCGGCGGCGTGGACGGCGAGCGGCGCCGGTGTCGGTCCGCTCGTCCTCGGTGAGGACTTTGCCACGCTCGCTGGAACCGTCGGTGCAGCCGGATGGACCATCGGCTGCGGCCCGGACGCGCCGTCGCCGGACGCGCCGGTGATCAGCTACTCGGGATCCGACATGCTCTCGATCTTCGCCGGGGCGGGGTACGCCATGTCCGGTGAGCCGAACACGACGCTGAACCAGGTGTCGATCACCGGGTCTGCGCAGACCAGCCCGAAGACGGCGGAAGGCATCGGGATCGGCTCGACCCTGGCAGATGCGCAGGCGGCCTATCCCGATGGCCAGAACGCGATGCTCGCCAACTACGCGATGGCGCTGCGCGTGCCGGCTGCGGGCGGAACGATGTACTTCGGTGCCGGCGACGGGGAGACGATCAGCGGCATCACGGTCACGATCCTGGAGCGTCCGATGCCGGAGTTCTGCGGCTGAGCCCGCCGCGCGCGCCGATCGCCTGAGCGGTCAACGGGGGAGGCGAGCGCCTTCCCCGTCGATCTCGATCAGGCCGTCTGCCACGAGCGAGTCGATCGCGCGGTCGCGCTGCGCGGGATCCGGCCAGTCCGGGATGAGCGCCACCACCGGGACGTCCTGATCAGTGTGGCGGAGTATCCGCAGGACCGCGCCGCGAGCCTGTCGATCGCTGCCCTCGTACTTCGCCTGCTTCGGGCGTTCGTCGCCCGTGTCGGGATAGCCCGCCGCCCGCCACGCGCACAGGGCTCGCAGCGGACACTCGGCACAGCGCGGAACGCGCGCGACGCAGACCAGAGCGCCGAGCTCCATCGCCGCCGCATTGACTACCGCGGCGTCCGCATCGTCTTCTGGCAGAAGCGCTGACATGTCGGCGAGATCCCGCTTGGCGGCAGCACCTGGCTGGGACCGGCCGTGAGCGGCGCGTGCGATGACCCGCCGGGTATTCGTGTCGACCACCGGCTCACGCCTGCCGTAGGCGAACACCGCGACGGCCCGCGCCGTGTAGTCGCCGATTCCGGTGAGCGCGAGGAGCGCATCGACGTCGTTCGGGACGGTGCCGTCGTGCCGCACGGTGATCTCCACGGCCGCTCGATGCAGCCACAGCGCACGACGCGGGTAGCCGAGGTTCGCCCACTGCTTCACGGCCTCCGCGGGAGGTGCTTCAGCGAGGGCGGCAGGGGAGGGCCAGCGCTCCAGCCAGGCCTCCAGCAGCGGGATCACCCGGTTCACGGGGGTCTGCTGCAGCATGAACTCGCTCACCAGGATGCCCCACGCCCCGAAGCCGGCACGGCGCCATGGCAGATCGCGCGCGGTTCGGCGGTACCACGGCAGCAGGGCATCGGCGATCTCGGACACGGGTCACCAGCCTATCGGCCCCCACCGTAGGCTGGAGGCATGCGGCTCCCGATCACCCCTGTCACCACGTTGCAGCGCGATCTGCGCGAGCAGCTGCGGCACAACAGCCCTGCCGGACGCGTGGTGGTGGTCGTCGACGGGCTGGATCCGCAAGCCACGCGAACCTTCGCCGATTCGTTCGCGCAGATCATCGGCGAAGACGGTTCGATCGTCCTGCGAGCGTCACTCACGGACTTCGTACGTCCCCGCGCCCGGCGCGGTGCCGAGCCGGCGGCAAGCGACATCGATGTCGACACGCTCCGGCGCGTCCTGCTGGATCCCTTCCGCGAGGGTGGCCAGGCGTCCGCTACCGCCGGCGTTCAGCTGCGGGCGTGGGATGAGCGACGGGATCAGCCGGTCGAAGCGCGCTGGGTCACGGCGCCGGAGGACGCGGTGCTCGTGCTCGACGGCGCGTTCGCCCAGCAGGAGGGCATTCGCGGCACCGCAGCGTTCGCGGTCTGGCTGGAGAGCCCGGAGAGCCGCCTGGCTGAGCGTCACGGCCGCTCGACCGATGCGCCCTACACAGACGCCGAGTTCCGCTACCTTCGCGATGCTCGCCCGCGCCGCGTGGCGTCGGTGCTGATCGACATCTCCCGGTCGGATCGCCCGGTCGAGTTCTTCCAGGACTCCTGCTGATGGCGCGCGCAATGGGACCCCGCCCCGCAGCGGGGCTGCTGCTGGTGGACAAGCCGCAGGGGATCACGAGCCACGACGTCGTCGCTCGTGTCCGTCGAGGATTCGGCACCCGCAAGGTGGGTCATGCCGGGACGCTTGATCCGATGGCGACCGGATTGCTGCTCATCGGCATCGAGGGAGCCACCCGGCTGCTCACCTTCCTGGTCGGCCTCGACAAGACCTACACGGCCACCATGCGGCTCGGTGTGAGCACGGACTCCGATGACGCTGATGGCAATGTCACTGACACCGTCTCCGCCGACGCGGTCACCGATGCGGCCATCGCCGCGGGGATATCAGCGCTGACGGGCGACATCCTGCAGGTTCCGAGCACCGTGTCCGCGATCAAGGTGGACGGTAAGCGCGCGTATGACCTGGCCCGTGCGGGAGAGACTGTGGAGCTGAAGTCCCGCCCCGTCACCGTTTCGCGGTTCGACGTGCTCGACACTCGGCGCAGCGACGGCGTGATTGACATCGACGTGGTTGTCGACTGCACCAGCGGCACCTACATCCGCGCCCTCGCTCGTGACCTTGGCGGCGCGCTCGGTGTCGGCGGACACCTCACGGCGCTGCGACGCACGGCTGTCGGGCCCTTCCTCGTTGCCGATGCCGCGACGCTGACGGAGGACATCGGATCGGCCACCGTGCTGTCGCCCGCACAGGTCGCGACGGATGTGCTCGGGGCGCTCGCCGTCACCGCCCCGGAGGCCGTCGATCTCCGACACGGGAAGAAGCTCATCGGTGCCGCCGAACGTGTCACGTCATTCCCGGTGGCGGCGATCGCTCCGGATGGCTCGCTCATCGGCGTGCTGGAGCGACGCGGTGCGGATCTGAAGAGCGCGATGAACATGCCGGAGGAGCAATCATGAACCTGCGCGCACGCGTGCCCCGTGACCTGTCGGGAGCTCGCGCATGATCCTCGCAGCCCTCGTTCCTGCCTCTCCGCTCGACTTCGCCGCTGGTCGCACGGGAGCTCACGCATGATCCTCGGATTCACGATCGCCGTGATCGCCGTGGCGATTGCCGCCGCCCTGCTGTGCATCGTGCTCGGGCTGATCGGACGTGTTCCGGGTGACTGGAGCGTGGGGTCGCTTGCCGTGCTGGAGCTTCTGCTGGTCGCGCAGATCGTCGTCTCCGTTGTCGCGCCGTTCGCCGGCAATCCGCCCTCGGGGAGCCTGCTGGAATTCTGGACGTACCTCATCTCCGCGGCGCTGATCCCGGTCGGCGTCGTGGTGTGGGCCTTCGTCGACCGGTCCCGATGGGCGACCGTGGTGATGGGGGTCGGCGCTCTGGCCGTGGCGATCATGGTGTGGCGCATGGAGGTCATCTGGACGGTTCAGGTCGCCTGATCGCCAGCCCGCTCCCGCGTCGCGGGTAGAATCGTCCGAGTGATGACACAGGCTCAGACCGGGAACACGACCCGGGAATCCGAGACCCCACGACGTGCGAGGAACCCGCGTCGGATGAGCGGTATCGGCCAGGTGCTGGTCGCGGTGTACGCGGTGCTCGCGCTGGGCGCCACCGCGCGTTCGTTCGTTCAGATCGTCGAGAAGTTCAGCGATGCTCCGCTGGCCTATTCGCTGTCGGCAGCATCCGCAGCCGTCTACATCGTGGCGACCCTCGCCCTGATCTTCTCTCGCCGACCGGGCTGGTACACCGTGGCGTGGATCGCGATCTGCTTCGAGCTGCTGGGTGTGCTGGTGATCGGAACGCTGAGTCTCACTCTGCCCGAGCTGTTCGCGCACCCGACCGTCTGGAGCGTGTTCGGCATGGGGTACGTGTTCGTCCCGCTCGTGCTGCCGTTCATCGGCCT
The DNA here is from genome assembly GCF_044987425.1 of Microbacterium sp. ZW T5_56. NCBI lineage: Bacteria > Bacillati > Actinomycetota > Actinomycetes > Micrococcales > Microbacteriaceae > Microbacterium > Microbacterium sp. ZW T5_56. Next base: position 7,247 of record NZ_JBJDRI010000042.1, read on the forward strand.
TTGGTACCTGATCACCCATAAGCCGGCCGCTCAGTCGGAGGTGCGCTCGTGATCGTGTTCTCCGATCCCGCGGACATTCCCGACGGGTTCGGACCGTCGGTGGTCGCGATCGGCAAGTTCGACGGCGTGCACACCGGTCACCGGCGGGTGCTCGAGCGTGCTCGCGCCGATGCCGAGCGGCTCGGCGCGAAGGTGGTCGCTGTCACCTTCGATCGCAACCCGCTCGCGACGATCCGTCCGGAGCTGTGCCCCAACGAGCTGGTGAGCCTGGGCCAGAAGATCGACCTGCTGGCGGGGACCGGACTCGACGCCGCCGTCGTCCTGCGCTTCGACGAGGAGATGGCCCACGTGTCGGCGGAGGACTTCGTCCGCGACATCCTGGTGCGTGACCTCGGTGCGGTCGTGGTGCTGCTCGGTACCGACTTCCGATTCGGATATCGCGGTGCCGGCGACCCTCAGCTGTTGGAGCGCATGGGCGCGGAGCTGGGTTTCACCACGGATGTCGTGGACGACGTCGTGGTCGCGGGCGAAGAACGGCGGGTGTCATCCAGCTGGATCCGTGAGCTGCTCTCGGTGGGTGATGTCGCGCACGCGGCGCAGCTGTTGGGCCGACCGCACCGCGTCGAAGGTGAAGTCGTGCACGGGCTCAAGCGCGGGCGCGAGCTCGGCTTTCCCACCGCCAATCTCTCGCCCCAGTCGCAGGGTGATGTTCCCGCCGACGGCGTGTACGCGGGGTGGCTCGTGACGCCGGACGGCGTCCACCACCAGGCGGCGATCTCCGTGGGCGTGAACCCGACGTTCGACGACGTGGATGTCCGTCAGGTGGAGGCCTACGTCCTCGATGAGACCGAGTTGGACCTGTACGGGCAGCACGTGGTGGTCGAGTTCGTGGATCGCATCCGCGGCATGGTGGCGTTCCAGGGGATTCCGGCGCTCATCGAGCAGATGACCGACGACGTCACTCGCACTCGCGCCATCCTCTCCTGACACTTGGTCCCGACGTACCCCGTCCCGACGTACCCCCGTCCCGGCGCACCCCGGTCCCGACGCGCACCCATGGACCGCGAGACTTCCGTCTGTGGGCGAGAATCCGTGCACCGCGATGATTGTCGCCCACAGACGGAAGTCTCACGGATGAGGGGAGTGCGCATCAGTGCAGGGCGCAGTGCTCATGTGAGCGTAATGCGGCTCAGATGTTGTCAGGGGTGGAGAGCGGCGGTACCGTCGAGGGGTGGATGACGAACTGCTCGCGGTCCGCGTCGCGGAACTCTATTACGAAGAGAACAAGACGCAGGACGAGATCGGCGCGCTCCTCGGGATCTCCCGATGGAAGGCCGGTCGACTGCTGACGCAAGCGCGCGAGCGCGGCATCGTGCGCATCGAGATCGTCCACCCCCGCGCCCGCCGTCTCGCGCTCGAACGCGAGCTGTGCGCTCGCTTCGGACTGAACGATGCGATCGTGGTCCCCGTCCCGGACGAGAACGGCTCGGTCACCTCGGTGGTGACCCAGGCAGCGGCGGACTTCCTCACGGCGCTGCGTCCGGTGCCGAAGACCCTCGGCGTGAGCTGGGGGCATACGCTCACCGAGGTGGCGGACAAGCTGCCCGACGGCTGGGCCACCGGCGTCACCGTGGTGCAGATCAACGGGGGAGTGAGCCTGAATCGTCGGGCCTCCACCGCGGCGACGCTCGCCTCGACCATCGCCAATCGCGGTCGCGGGCAGGTCGTGCTGCTGCCATCACCGGCGGTACTCGAGCGCCGGGAGACGAAGGATGCCATCGCCTCCGACCGCACGGTCGCTGCGGTGCTCGATCTCGCCCAGCGCGCCGACGCATACCTGTACAGCGCCGGGCTCGGCGACAAGAACTCCGCCCTGGTCGACTCGGGTTACCTGCGAGCGAGCGACCTGGAGGAGCTGGCCATGAAGGGCGCCGTCGGCGACGTCCTCGGCCGCTACATCGACGCGAACGGGAACATCGTCGACCCCGAACTGGACGGCCGCACCGTGGGCGTCGAGCTGAGCACCCTGCGTGCCGCCAAGACCGCGATCTTCGTGGTGGCGGGCGAGGACAAGCACGACATCGCCCGCGCGGTGGTCGTGAACGGACTGTGTTCCATCCTGATCACCGACGAGGGCACCGCCCGAGACCTTCTGGAGGACGAATGACCGCTGTGGTGGACACCGCAGAGCGCGCGGCACGAGCGCGCGAGATGATCGGCGGTGAGCCTGACGACCTGACGCTCGCCCGGTTCCTGCATGGCTTGCCCGGTGTGGACGCCGTCGGTCTGGAACAGCGCGCCGCCGACCTCGGCACGCGCTCGATCAAGACCACCTCGAAGAAGTGGGCGCTGGATCGGGTGATCGAGCTGATCGACCTGACCACTCTCGAAGGTGCAGACACCCCCGGCAAGGTGCGCTCGCTCGTGGCGAAGGCCGTGCATCCCGATTCATCGGACCCGAGCTGCCCGCGCGTGGCCGCCGTGTGCGTCTACGGCGACATGGTGCCGTATGCCGTCGAAGCTCTCGGCGCCCTGCACGGCGATCCCGATGACGGACTGATCTCCGTCGCGGCCGTTGCCACGGCCTTCCCCTCCGGACGTTCCTCGCTCGCGATCAAGCTGGCCGACACCCGCGAGGCCGTGGCGGCCGGCGCGGACGAGATCGACATGGTCATCGATCGTGGAGCGTTCCTGTCCGGACGATACTCGGTGGTCTTCGAGCAGATCGTCCAGGTGAAGGAAGCCTGCCGCCGCGCGGACGGCAGCTTCGCGTCGCTCAAGGTGATCCTGGAGACCGGCGAGCTGAACACTTACGACAACATCAAGCGCGCGTCGTGGTTGGCGATCCTCGCCGGCGGTGACTTCATCAAGACGTCCACCGGCAAGGTGACTCCCGCGGCCACCCTTCCTGTGACGCTGCTGATGCTGGAGGTCGTGCGCGACTGGCACCGACTCACCGGCGAGAAGATCGGTGTGAAGCCCGCGGGCGGCATCCGCACCTCGAAGGACGCGATCAAGTACGTCGTGACGGTCGCCGAGACCGTGGGTGAGGAGTGGCTGCAGCCGCACCTGTTCCGCTTCGGTGCATCGAGCCTGCTCAACGACGTGCTGCTGCAGCGCCAGAAGATGACGACCGGACACTACTCCGGCCCCGACTACGTGACCATCGACTGACGATGAGTTCCCCCGCCTACTTCGCATCCCGTGCGGATGCGAGCCCGGATCTGAAGGACGAAGCACGATGAGCTTTCTCGAGTACGCCGACGCGCCGGAATCCCGCGCGATCCTGAATCTGAAGGACGAGTACGGTCTGTTCATCGACGGCGAGTTCGTCGGTGGCAGCGGTGCCTCGTTCCGCACCATCAACCCCGCCGACGAGTCGACCATCGCGATGATCTCGACCGCCGACGAGAGTGATGTCGACCGTGCGGTGGCTGCCGCACGTCGCGCCTATGACCGCGTGTGGTCGAAGATGAGCGGACGCGACCGCGGGAAATACCTGTTCCGCATCGCGCGACTCGTTCAGGAGCGCGCCCGTGAGCTGGCGGTTGCCGAGTCTCTGGACAACGGCAAGCCGATCAAGGAGAGCCGCGACGTCGACGTGCCGCTGGTGGCCGCGTGGTTCTTCTACTACGCGGGCTGGGCGGACAAGCTCGACTACGCCGGGCTCGGCGCGAATCCGCGCTCCCTCGGCGTGGCGGGCCAGGTCATCCCGTGGAACTTCCCGCTGCTGATGCTGGCGTGGAAGGTCGCTCCGGCGCTCGCCGCCGGCAACACCGTCGTGCTGAAGCCCGCCGAGACCACCTCGCTCACCGCGTTGCTGTTCGCCGAGATCGTGCAGCAGGCGGGCCTTCCCGCCGGGGTGCTCAACATCGTCACTGGGGCGGGCACCACCGGCTCCGCCGTGGTGAATCACCCCGACGTCAACAAGGTGGCCTTCACCGGATCCACTGCGGTTGGCCGATCGATCGCCCGCTCGGTCGCCGGAACCGGCAAGAGCCTGACGCTGGAGCTCGGGGGCAAGGCCGCGAACATCGTGTTCGACGATGCTCCGATCGACCAGGCTGTTGAGGGTGTCGTCAACGGGATCTTCTTCAACCAGGGGCACGTCTGCTGTGCCGGCAGCCGCCTCCTGGTGCAGGAGTCCATCGCGGAGGACTTCGTCGATCGTCTGAAGTCACGGCTGTCGACGTTCCGCCTCGGCGACCCGCTGGACAAGAACACCGACATCGGCGCGATCAACTCTGCCGCTCAGCTGGAGCGCATCCGCGCCCTCAGCGATATCGGCGAGGCAGAGGGAGCCGAGCGGTGGAGCGCCGACTGCGACATCCCCGACAACGGCTTCTGGTTCGCGCCGACGATCTTCACCAACGTGCAGGCGAGCCACCGCATCGCCCGTGAGGAGGTGTTCGGCCCGGTGCTGTCCGTGCTCACCTTCCGCACCCCCGCCGAGGCGATCGAGAAGGCGAACAACACGCCCTACGGTCTGTCTGCGGGCATCTGGAGCGACAAGGGATCGCGGATCCTCGCGGTCGCCGACCGCCTGCGTGCGGGCGTCGTGTGGGCAAACACGTTCAACAAGTTCGACCCGTCGAGCCCGTTCGGCGGCTACAAGGAGTCCGGCTACGGACGCGAGGGTGGCCGCCACGGCATCCTCGCCTACCTGAAGGGTGGAGCGGCGTGAGCAAGCGACTGACCGTGCCGAAGACGTACAAGCTGGCCATCGGCGGCGCCTTCCCGCGCAGCGAGTCCGGCCGCACCTACGCCGTCACCTCGCCGTCGGGGGAGTTCCTCGCCAACGCAGCGCAGGCGTCGCGCAAGGATGCCCGCGATGCGGTGAAGGCCGCACGGGCTGCCGTCAAGGGCTGGTCGGGCGCCACCGCGTACAACCGCGGCCAGGTGCTCTACCGCATCGCCGAGGTACTCGAGGGTCGGCGTGCCCAGTTCGTCGAGGAGATCTCGGCGCAGCAGGGCGTATCCGCGGCGATCGCCGGTGCCCAGGTGGATGAGGCGATCGATCGCTGGGTCTGGTACGCGGGCTGGTGCGACAAGTTTTCGCAGGTCTCCGGTGCCGCAAACCCGGTGGCCGGTCCGTACTTCAACATCTCGGTTCCCGAGCCCACCGGTGTCGTGGCGATCATCGCGCCGCAGGACAACGCCCTGCTGGGCCTGGTCTCCGCGATCGCCCCGGCGCTCGTGGCCGGAAACGCTGTCGTGGTCATCGCCAGCCAGGCGTTCCCGCTGTCCTCGATCTCGTTCGCCGAGGTGCTCGCCACCAGCGATGTCCCTGCGGGCGTTGTGAACGTGCTCACCGGTTCGCCGGCGGAGATGGCACCATGGCTCGCCTCGCACGACGATGTCAACGCGCTCGATCTGGTAGGCGCCGGCGCGCTCGACTGGATCTCGCTGCAGCAGGCCGCCGCCGGCACGCTGAAGCGCGTGCTCACACCGGAAGACGGTGGCGACGCCGCCGCACCGTCGCTGCAGCGCATCACCGCGTTCACCGAGACCAAGACGGTCTGGCACACCAAGTCGATGATCTGACGCGGCCGTGACAGGGGCCGGCTCTCCCGCATCGGGAGGGCCGGCCCCTGTCGTTCGTCAGAGGTGCGTGTGCTTCTCGGGATTCGCAACCTGGCGAATCGTGGCGATCCGGCCGCTCGGACCGAAGGTGAGCGTCACGACATCGCGCCGGACGCGCCGACGGAAGTCGATGGCGGCCTCTCCATTGACATCGAGGGCCCCGACGACGATCTCGTCGTGCGCCCGTCGCGCCTTCTCGAACACGCCGATCACGAAGCGCGCGATGGCCGCGGCGCCGAAGATCGGGTTGAGCGCGGCGCTCACCACACCGCCGCCGTCGGTCCACAGGATGGCATCGTCCTCGAGCATCGAGGTGACGAGTGCGATGTCGCCCGTCTCGATCGCGCCGATCAGTCGATCCAGGGCCGCCGTGTCGACGCGCACGGAGACCGGTTCATCGGGACGGATGTCCATTCGCCGCTCGCCGCGGGAGATCAGCTGGCGGACGGCCGACGGCGTCGTCTCCAGGATCTCCGCGATCTCCGGTGCCGACAGGGCGAAGGCACGATGCAGCACAATTGCGGCGCGCTGGCGCGGCGGGAGCTGCTCGGCCAGGTGAAGGAGGGCGATCGAGAGCATCTCGCGTGTGGCGACGACATCATCCGGGAGCCGGTCCGTGGCTACCGGCTCCGGCAGCCACGGACCCGGATAGCTCTCCCGCCGGGCCGCGATCGCGCGCACGCGGTCGATGGACCGCCGCACGCACACCGTGGTCAGCCACGCGGGCCACGAGCGGATATCTGACGCATTCCGCTCGACCTGCACTGCCAGCTCAGCAACCTCGGAGACCACGTCCTCGGCTTCGGCATAGTCGCCGAGCATGCGATACGCGATCCCGAGGAGACGTCCGCGTTCGTGCTGCCACGCCGTCGCGGCGGGGGAGAGGATCGTCATCCGCGCTCCTTCCTGCGCTCTATCCTCAGGCCACCGGGTGCTTGGCGCCCACCGGCGGCGTCATCCGGGTGGCGATCGCGATGCGGTTCCACACGTTGATGGTGGCGATCGCCAGCACGAGCGCACCGAGTTCGTCCTCCGTGAAGAATGCGGCCGCTCGGTTCCAGACGGCATCGTCTACGGCGTTCTCACCGAGGCGCGTGACCGCATCGGTGAGGGCGAGCACGGCCCGCTCTCGCTCGTCCAGCAGGTCCCCGGCGTGCTCCCACGCGGTGGCCGCCGTCAGCACGCGCTGCGGAATCCCGGCCTTCAGCCCATCCGTCATGTGCATGTCCACGCAGAACGTGCACCCGTTGATGACCGAGGCGCGGATCTTCAACAGCTCAAACAGGCGCTTGTCCACGTTGGTGCGCGCGTAGGCCTCCATCCCGATGACGGCCGTGTAGCCGAGGCGGTTGGTCTTATTGATGTCGATGCGAGTCATGCTTCGTCCTGTTCTCGAGGCGCCCTCTCCCGCGAGACTTCCTCATGTGGGCGAGAATCGCCGCATTGCGCGGATTTTCGCCCACAGAGGGAAGTCTCACGGGGGATGGGGATCACTGGGTTGACGGGTGGTGTCAGAGGGGTGTCGTGTGAGAGCGCCGATGTGTGACATCGACTCGCGGGGACCGGTGATGGCGGGGAAGCGGAGCGATGCGGTAAAATAGGCGCGCGGGTGTTTTCGCCCCGAGTCGCTGGCCGCTGAAGCGGATTCTGCGGCGCGGGCAGCGAGAGTCCCCGCGAGCTCGCACCGGTGCATACCGGCCCCCCGGGAGGAATCCCGGACGTTCGCTCAGGAGGAGCATGCCGACCACGGCAACCGCCGCTTCACGGCGCAGGAAGTCCTCGTCTTCCCGCCGCGATGACGAGGCCCCGATCATCCCCATCCTCGCCCGCAAGGTGCGTGAGGTGGAGGCCAAGGCGCAGAAGGGCAAACTCGGCCCGACCAATCGCGTCAAGTTCCAGGTCATCGCCTTCCTGGTGCGCGAAGAGCGCACGAGAGTCAAGGCCGACCCGGAGCTCACCGACTCCGCACGCGCCGAACTGCTCAAGCGCCTCGAAGGCGTGGCGCAGATCCTCGCGAAGACGGCGGCTCGCGACACCTCGATCATCCCGCTGCTGGAGGCAGATCAGGCCACCAGCCCCGTCGCCAAGCGCATGCGTCGCGATTGGCTGTTGGAATCCGGTGCTGAACTCCCGCCGGACGAGCTGATCATCACGGACGTCGTGCCCGTCGCTGCCACGCCCGTGGTCTCGGCCGCCATCGCGGAGCGTCAGGTGACGCCTCCCATGGTGGAATCGCGCCTGGAGTCCAATCCGTTCCTCGCCCCCGACACCTCGGTGGCCATCCCGAAGGAGACGCCACGTCGGCGCCTGGACGGCTGGGACCTGATGGGTCCGCTGTACAAGGCGTTCGAGACCGGTGCGGGTGGCGGTGCTGCCTCGATGGAGCTGCCTCCCGTTCCTGAGTTCGACCACATCTCGCCCAAGGGGCTGGAGGTGATGCCGCACCAGATGCGATTCGTGGAAGCCGTTCGCGCCGGTAAGCGCAGCTTCCTGCTGGCCGACGAGCCGGGTCTGGGCAAGACCGCTCAGTCGGTCCTCGCTGCGTCGGTGGCCGGTGCCTACCCGCTGCTGGTCGTCGTGCCCAACGTCGTCAAGATGAACTGGGCGCGCGAGGTGGAGCGCTGGACCCCGCAGCGCCGCGCCACGGTGATCCAGGGCGATGGCGAGAACATCGACGCCTTCGCGGATGTGTTTATCGTGAACTACGAGATCCTCGATCGTCACCTGGAGTGGCTGAGCAAGGTGGGCCTTCGCGGCCTGGTCGTGGACGAGGCGCACTTCATCAAGAACCTCAGCTCGCAGCGCTCACAAAACGTGCTGGCGCTGGCGTCGCGGGTACGGGAGACCACCCCGGATGGCAAGCCGCTGCTCATGGCCCTCACCGGTACCCCGCTGATCAACGACGTCGAGGATTTTGACGCGATCTGGCGGTTCCTGGGCTGGACCAACGGAGAGCGTCCCGGCTCGGTGCTGGCTGAGAAGCTGGACGCCACCGGCCTCACGCCGGCTGACAAGGCGTTCTACCCCGAGGCGCGTGACGCGGTCATCTCGATGGGAATCGTGCGGCGCAAGAAGAAGGACGTGGCCGCGGACCTCCCCGACAAGCTGATCGCCGATATGCCGGTGCAGCTGGACGATGAGTTCGGCCGCTCCATCCGCCAGGCCGAGCGTGAGCTGGGCGAGCGGATGGCCGCCAAGTACCGCCGCATCATCGAGGCGCGTGGACGAGTCACCGACGGGATCGACGAGGACATCGTGCGTCTCGTCGCCCAGCACGAGTTCGACGACGCCAAGAACGCCGATGCCGGCGGCGACAACGTCTTCACGATGGTGCGCCGTATCGGTCAGGCGAAGGCGGGCCTGGCGGCCGATTACGCCGTCCAGCTGCAGCGCTCGGTGGGCAAGGTGGTGTTCTTCGCCAAGCACATCGACGTCATGAACCAGGCCGAGGCGCTGTTCGCCGCCAACGGCCTGCGGGTGGTGTCCCTTCGCGGTGACCAGACCTCGACGGCGCGTCAGGAGGCGATCGACGCCTTCAACAACGACCCGGCCGTCTCCATCGCGGTGTGCTCGCTCACCGCCGCCGGCGTCGGCGTGAACCTGCAGGCCGCGTCGAACGTCGTGCTGGCTGAGCTGAGCTGGACGGCCGCCGAGCAGACCCAGGCCATCGACCGCGTGCACCGCATCGGTCAGGACGAGCCGGTCACCGCGTGGCGCATCATCGCCGCGCACACGCTGGACTCGAAGATCGCTGAGCTGATCGACCAGAAGCAGGGACTCTCGCTGCGCGCGCTGGACGGTGTCTCCGTCGAGCCCGGCTCGCAGGATTCCGTGCAGCTGGCAGCCCTCATGCACCTGCTGCGCGAGGCCCTCGGCGCCTGACCCGAGACGAGACGACACCCCCGCACGCGTGTGCGGGGGTGTCGTCGTTGTGCGGATCAGTGTTGTAAGGAAATCCGGTTCTTGACGCCTTGCGAGGATGAAAGCCACCGTCGCGGCGAAAGTCCGTCGAATCTGCGTCAAGAACGCCCGTTCTCATCGCTCTGAATGGCGCTCGGGGGTCGGGGACCGCTAGATTCGATGCAGGCACCGTCGCCTCGTTCCCCTCCTTTCTCAACGCGCGAAGGCAGCATCCACCATGAAGATCGGTATCCTCACCAGCGGCGGCGACTGCCCCGGACTGAACGCCGTGATCCGCGGCATCGTGCTCAAGGGCACCACCACCTACGACCTCGAGTTCGTGGGCATCCGTGACGGCTGGCGTGGCGTGGTCGAGGGGGACTTCATGCCGCTCACCCGTCATGAGGTGAAGGGACTGTCCAAGACCGGTGGGACCATCCTCGGCACCAGCCGGACGAACCCGTATGAGGGTGATCGTGGCGGCGCGGAGAACATCGCCAAGACGCTCTACGGTCACAAGATCGACGGCATCATCGCGATCGGCGGCGAGGGAACGCTGGCCGCGGCCGATCGTCTGGCCAAGGACGGCATCAAGGTGATCGGCGTGCCGAAGACCATCGACAACGACCTGCAGGCCACCGACTACTCGTTCGGCTTCGACACGGCCGTCAACATCGCCACGGACGCGATGGATCGCCTGCGCACCACCGGTGACTCGCACCAGCGCTGCATGGTGGCCGAGGTCATGGGTCGTCACGTCGGCTGGATCGCGCTGCACGCCGGCATGGCCGCGGGAGCACACGCCATCCTCATCCCGGAGCACCCGATGACGCTCGACGACATCGCGGCGCTCGTCACCTCCGCGCACGATCGCGGTCGCGCACCGCTCGTCGTGGTGTCCGAGGGCTTCACTCTGAAGGGCATGGACGAGGCATACAGCGACAAGGGGCTCGACGCGTTCAACCGTCCGCGCCTGGGCGGTATCGGCGACCTGCTCGCGCCCGAGATCGAGCGCATCACCGGCATCGAGACCCGTGCCACCATCCTCGGTCACATCCAGCGCGGCGGTGCACCCAGTGCCTTCGACCGCGTGCTTGCCACGCGTCTCGGCCTGCACGCTGCCGACGCGATCGTCGACGGCGCCTGGGGGCAGATGGTCGCGCTGCAGGGAACCGATATCGTTCGTGTCCCATTCGCCGATGCGCTCGGTGAGCTGAACACCGTGCCGCAGTACCGCTACGAGGAAGCGGCAGCCCTCTTCGGTTGAGCAACAGCCGGAGGCCGGATCGCGAAGGATCGCGGTCCGGCCTCGCGCTGTCCTCCGAAGACGCTTCGCTCACACATCTGACGGCGCGGGGCCATAGGCGAAGACCACGCACCGCATCAGCTCCTGTTCCATGGCTTCGGTGAGCTCGGTCTCCAACTCATCGAACTGCGCCGCGGGCTCGGTCGGCGATGCTGCCGCGATGAGCCGGTAGACGTCATCGATCGTGGAGACATCGTCACGATCGATGATCGGCTCCAGCAGGTCCTGCAGCCCGACGATGGCACTATGCGTGCGCTCCGCACCGATGAGCTCCGCCGCGTCACGCGCAATGGCAAGATCCTGCTGCCCCCAATTGCCGAGGAACTGCAGGAACCCGCCGTTGTAGACATCCGCCTCCAGGCGCCAGAGGGCCACCAGCTCGCGGTCGCGGGCACTGAGGGCACCGGCGTCCCAGTCGGCGCGCTGGAGCACCGCGAGAGCCCCCTCGTACAGCCGGTCCTGCTCGATGGTCCACAGCGACAGCGCACCCTCGGGATCCTCCTGCCCGAGCGCCGGCCAGTTCACACCGCGACCGTGATCGACGAGCACCCAGCGCCGCTGCTGCGATTCGGGCAGCTGCGCCGCACGTGATGCCCACGAGAGCGGTGCGCCGAGAGTTCGACCATCGTCGAGCTCGAGGAGTACACGGTGCGAATCGAAGCGAACGTCCACGATGCGGGCATGGACGTGGACGGGGACGTGGTCGGCGGAGTGCGGGGTCACAGAACCCATAGTGCAGTACGGGGGTCGGGATGCGATCCTCCCGACCCCCGTGTCATCGAGTGGACTCAGACGGCGGGGTCGATCTCCGCCACACCGAGTACCTCGAACAGCCAGGCCAACTCGTAGGCACGCTCATGCCATGAGTTGTAGCGGCCCGTGACGCCACCGTGACCCGCGACCATCTCGCACTTGAGCAGCGCATCGGCACCCACATCCCGCAGGCGGGCGACCCACTTGGCCGGTTCGACGTAGAGCACGCGGGTGTCGTTCAGCGAGGTGACGGCGAGGATCCGCGGGTAGCGGACGTCCTCACGCACGTTCTCATAAGGGGTGTATGACTTCATGTACGCGTACACCTCTGCGTCCGCGAGGGGGTTACCCCATTCGTCCCACTCGATGACCGTGAGGGGCAGCGACGGGTCGAGGATCGATGTGAGCGCATCGACGAACGGCACCGACGCGAGAACGCCCGCGAACAGCTCCGGGGCGAGGTTGGCGACCGCGCCCATCAGCAGACCGCCGGCGGACCCGCCCTCGGCGACCATGCGCTCGGGGGTGGTGTAGCCCTCCGCGACGAGGTGACGGCCGACCGCCACGAAGTCCGAGAAGCTGTTCTTCTTGTTGCGGATCTTGCCGTCCTCGTACCAGGCGCGGCCCATCTCACCGCCGCCGCGCACGTGAGCCACCGCGAAGATGACCCCGCGGTCGAGCGCCGACAGCCGCATCGAGGAGAACCCGGGGTCGATGGAGTGCTCGTAGGATCCGTAGCCGTACAGGTGCAGCGGACGTGCGGGCGCGCCCGTACCCACGGGGCCGAACGAGCGGCGCCACACCAGGGAGACCGGGATCTGCGTGCCGTCGTCGGCAGTCGCCCAGACGTGCGCCTGCTCGTAGTCGGCGGGGTCGTAGTCGCCCAGCACCGGCTGCTGCTTGCGCAGGTGCAGCTCACCCGTGGCCACCTCCCAGTCGTACACACTCGAAGGAGTCACAAAGGAGCCGTACCCCAGCCGCACCTGCGGGGGTGCCCACTCCGAGTTCCCGGAGACGCCCACGCTGTACAGCGGCTCATCGAAGGACAGCTCGTCGATCGCACCGGTCGCGTAGTCGAGCCGTCCGACGCGGACGAGGCCCTCGCGTCGGTACTCGACCACCGCGAAGTCGCGGAAGCACTCGATTCCCAGCACGCGACGACCCGGCTCGTGGGGGAGCACGGCCGTGCGGTCACCGCGCGGATCCGTCGCGGGCACCCGGATCAACTCGAAGTCGAGGGCACCGTCGTTATGGGTGATGAAGAGCACGTCCTCGCCGTCGATCACCGCGTGGTCGACACCGTACTCGACGCCCTCGACCGCGGGCCACACCACTGCGGGTGCGGACGTCAGATCGGTGGCCGGGACGAGCGCGACCTCACTGGTGATGGAGGAGCCCTTCTCGATCACCAGGTAGGCATCGCTGCGTGTGAAGCCGGCCCCCACCCAGAAGTGCTCATCCTCCTCGTGAAAGAGCTGGACGTCGTCGGCGGCCGGCGTGCCGATGCGGTGCAACCAGACGGTGTCGGGTCGCCACGCGTCGTCGACCGTGGTGTAGATGAAGGCCGTGCCGTCGGGGACGAACTCGGCGCCGCCCGCCGTGCCCTCGATCACGTCGTCGTAGGTGACGCCGTCGACGAGGTTGCGCACCCGGATGGTGTAGCGCTCATCGCCCTCGACATCGATGCCCCACAGCATGTGGGTGCCGTCGCGGGAAATGTCCATGCTCCCTACAGAGAAGAACTCGTGTCCTTCGGCCTCCACGTTGCCGTCGAACAGCACTTCCTCGCCCTCGACCGGCTCGTGCGCGGTGAGCTGCGGAGGAGTCCAGTCGTCGGGCGAGGCCAGCGGCGCGCGACACTGCACCCCGTACTGCTTGCCCTCGATCGTGCGGCCGTAGTACCACCAGTCGCCACGGCGATTGGGGACCGAGAGGTCGGTCTCCAGCGTGCGCGCCTTGACCTCGTCGAAGATGCGCTGGCGAAGCGGGGCGAGATGCTCCGTGCGCGCGTCGGTGTACGCGTTCTCGGCTTCGAGGTGGGCGATGACCTCGGGATCCTCTTTGGCTCGCAGCCACTCATACGGATCGGCGAAGGTGTCGCCGTGATGGACGCGGTCGATCGGGCGCTGCTCGGCCCGGGGAGCCTGAATCTCGGTCACCCCTCCACGCTATCGCGACCCACCGACAGGTGCTGGTGTGCCGGGAGACCGGGTCATCCGCTGTCAGCGATCACGGTTGTCGCAGACCTGCGACACGTTCGCGACACGCGTGCCACCGATGGTTCACCTGATCCCCATAGGGTCAGATCATGAACGCAGAACGAACGGCACGCGCCTGGGGTGCGCTGCTCCTCGCCACGTCTCTCACTCTTTCGCTGGCCGCATGCGCGGCAGAGGTCCAACCACCCGCGGGTGCCACCTCGCCGAGCGCCGACAAGCCGACCACGACAGCGCCGTCGCCGAGCGCTTCCGCGACCGCCGATGCCGCGGCAGCCGTCGCGGGATACGCCCCCGGCGAGATCCCGCCGATTCCCGCGCTGGTGATCCCCTCCATCGCGATGGCGGATGCGGCGCTCGCCGGAGTGGCCACGTCCTTCGCCTCCGACCTCCCGCAGGTGCCTGGCATCCGCATCACGCCGGCGGCGTGTGGCGATGCTGTTGCCCGCGCCACCGCAGACGGAGTCATGGTGCTCAACGGCGACGGCTCGGGCTCGGTGTCCGGCGACGGCGGCACCACGGTCAACAACGGTGACGGTTCCGGCTCCTTCACGGTCGGCGACGGAGTTGGCGTCGTGAACGGTGATGGCTCGGGCTCATTCAGCGGCGGCGACGTCACCATCGTCAGCAACGGCGACGGGTCCGGCTCCTACAGTGATGCGAACCTCACCGTCGTGGTGAACGGTGATGGATCCGGCTCGTCATCGGACTCGAGCTTGGGCACGACGCTGGTCAACAACGGCGATGGCTCGGGATCGTTCTCCACCGAGACCACGACGATCGTCAACAATGGCGATGGCTCCGGCTCCTACAGCGACGCGGATCACACCGTGGTCAACCACGGAGACGGCTCGGGGCTCTTCGACGGGGCAACCATTGACATGGAGCCGCTGGCGAAGGCGGCGCCGGTGGGTGTGTTCCCGTCCATGGGGGCACTCGCGCCGATCGAGTATTGCGGCACCACCATCACCCTGGAGGACGGTGTGCTGTTCGACTTCGACCGTTCCGACATCCGCTCGGACGCCGCCGCCACCATGGATGCGCTGGCACGCGCGCTCACGACGCTGAACGTGCCGGCCGCCGAGGTTGGCGGGCACACCGATGCGATCGGTGACGACGCGTACAACCTGACACTCTCCGATGAGCGCGCTCAGGCCGTGGTCGCGGCGCTCCAGCAGCGCGGCGTCGCCACGTCCTTCACAGCGGTGGGCTACGGCGAGAGCGCTCCTGTCGCGCCGAACGAGATCAACGGCGCGGACAACCCGGAGGGTCGTCAGCTGAACCGTCGCGTGGAGATCTTCGTTCCCGCGTTCTGAGCGCACCGCCTCCTCGATGCCTCCCTGTCCCCCCGCGGCGACGGGGAGGCATCGCCGTCTCACCGGCACCGCTGCGTTTCATCCGCCGCGGTGGCCGCGTGTAGGATTCTGAATGGCCGGTTGCCGGTTCTCGAAAACGAGGTGAACTCTTCGCTCACCAGGTCGATCACGTCGACGCCCTTCCTCGTACATCCATCTGAAAGCGGCCGGTGGAACTCGCAGCCCTCATCGTCGTCCTGGTCATTCTCCTGGCTCTGTTCTTCGACTTCACGAACGGTTTCCACGACACCGCGAACGCGATGGCAACACCCATCGCCACGGGTGCCCTGAAGCCCAAGACCGCCGTCCTCCTGGCGGCCGTGCTGAACCTGGTGGGCGCGTTCTTGTCCACCGAGGTGTCCAAGACCATCTCCGGCGGCATCATCAACGAGGCGGACATCCTCGCCGCGGACGACAGCCATACGCTCTTCCCGTCGCTGATCTTCGCCGCCCTGATCGGCGCGATCACCTGGAATATGCTCACCTGGCTGCTGGGACTGCCCTCCAGCTCTTCCCACGCGCTGTTCGGTGGCCTCATCGGCGCGACGATCGTCGGCGTCAACATGTCGGCGATCAACTTCGGCGCCGTGATGTCGAAGATCATCCTCCCGGCTCTCATCGCACCGTTCACGGCGGCGATCATCGCCTTCGTCGCCACGAAGATCGCGTACGGCATCACCCGCCGCTATGACGGCAAACCAGACGGCCGCGACGGCTTCCGCTGGGGTCAGATCGTCACGAGCTCCATGGTGGCCCTCGCCCACGGCACCAACGACGCGCAGAAGACGATGGGCGTGATCACGCTGGCACTGCTGACGGTCGGCTGGCAGTCACAGCATGAGCCGCAGTTCTGGGTGATCCTGCTGTGTGCCCTGACGATCGCGGCCGGCACGTACATCGGCGGATGGCGCATCATCCGCACCCTCGGCAAGGGCCTCACCGACGTCAAGCCGGCGCAGGGCTTCTCCGCCGAGGCGTCGACGGCGGCGACCATCCTCGCGTCCTCCGCGTTCGGTTTCGCCCTCTCCACCACGCAGGTGGCATCCGGCTCGGTCATCGGCTCCGGTCTCGGACGCCGTGGTTCCAAGGTGCGCTGGGGAACCGCAGGCAAGATCATGATCGGCTGGCTACTGACCCTGCCCGCCGCGGGTCTCGTCGGCGCGCTCGCGGCCCTCGTCGTCGTGGCGTTCGGACACTGGGGCGTGCTGATCGACGCCGTGATCGCGCTGGTCATCATCATCGGCCTCTTCCTGTTCTCGCGGCGCAACATGGTGCATTCCGGCAACGCGATGAGTGATGTCGCCGCCTCGGGCGTCGCCGTAGCCGTCGAGGACAACCCACCGCCCACGCGCACGCAGCGCATGATCATGCGCGCCGAAGAGCGCGCGCAGGCTCAGGCCCAGCGCCAGATCGACGATGTCGAGCGCCAAGCGCGTGCTGCCGAGCGCCGCGCCACGGAGGCGGAGGAGTGGGCGCTGGAGGTCGAGCAGCGACTGCGCAAGGCCGAACGGAAGGCCAAGGCCGCCAAGGAGCAGGCCGCCGCCGCGAAGGTCAAGGCGAAGAGCATCCGCGACAAGTCCGAGAAGTCGCGCAACGATGAGGCTCCTGCGAAACCTGGGGGAGTCAACACCGACCACCAGTCGGCGCGCGAGAAGAAGGAGTCGGGACGATGAGCATCGAGTGGAGTGCCTTCCTCAACGTCTTCATCGGCGCACTCATCGGCGCGTCCGTCGTTGTGCTCTTCTACGCGTGCGGTGTGCGCCTGCTTGTGCGCGCCGGTCGTGCGCCGGTCGTGGGTCCTGCCGAGTTCACAGACGCGATCACCGTGATCTCGGACAAGGAAGCGCAGCGCGCTCAGAAGGCGGCGGCGAAGGCCGCACGCAAGAGCCCGCTGACCTTCTCGCAGAAGCGCATCGCCCTCTACGGCGCATACGCGTGCTTCGTGCTGTGCGGTGCGGCGCTGCTGGGCGGCGTGCTGATGATCGTGTTCAAGAACGCACTGTTCGGCTAATCCAGGCACGGTTCGTCGGGCCGCGGATTCGGCCGCAGCTCGGGGTGTCCGTGGTGGTTCCTAGACTGTGGGCATGAACGAGTTCCGCTTCGGCGCGCACGCCCCGGCCCGTCGTACGCTGCTGCACCTCAGCGATACGCATCTGCTCGACGGCGCGCGCCTCGGCGGCCGCTATGACACGGTGGCGAATCTCGAGCTCACGCTGGCGCGGATCCGGGCGATGCAGCCGCATCCCGATGCGATCGTGATCACGGGAGACCTCACGGAGCTGGGGGAGCCCGCGTCGTATCGTCGTCTGCGCGACATGCTGGAACCCGTCGCCGAGGAGATCGGTGCCGCGCTCATCTGGGTGGCGGGAAATCACGACGAGCGGCCCGCGCTGCGCGAGCACCTGCTGGACCAGGCGGCCACGCAGGAGCCGGTCACCGCGGTGCACGATCTCGACGGACTCCGCGTGATTGCGCTCGACTCGACGGTGCCCGGGTGGCATCATGGTGCGCTGGATGCGGCCCAGCTCGCGTGGTTGCGAGCGGAACTGGCCACGCCAGCGCCACTCGGCACGATCCTCGCGCTGCACCACCCGCCGCTGCCGAGTCACATCCCGTTCTTCGACATCCTGGAACTGCAGGATCAGCCCGCGCTCGCCGCCGCGATCGAGGGGAGTGACGTCCGCGCGATCCTCGCCGGCCACCTGCACTACTCCACCAGCGGAACCTTCCACGGCATTCCGGTGAGTGTCGCATCGGCCACCTGCTACACGATGGACCTCGCGCTGCCCGATGATCGCGTGAACGGGATGGACGCCGGGCAGTCGTTCCACCTCGTCCACGTGTGGGACGACACCATCACGCACGCCGTGGTGCCCGTGGCGTCAGCAGAAACGGCCGACACCTTCACGCCCGAGTGGTACGCGAAGGTGTCGGCGATGAGTCCCGAAGAACGACTCGGCTACTTCAGTCGCAAGCGCTGATCAAGACGTCCGCGCGGGGAGGGGGCTGAGTCCCTCGGAGGCGAACACCAGCGCCGCGAAACGACGACCGATCTCCTCGTACAGCTCGGTGTCCGGGTGCAGGGAATCCGGCATGCGGTACGTGGCGAGATCGTTCGTGCCGAACAGCTCCGTGCCATCGAGGTAGACGATGTTCTCGCCGGCAGCGCGGCGGACCTCCACGACATGCGCCACCTGCGCGCGGCTGTCCGCCAGGGTGAGAGCACCCAGCGGAATGTCGGCGGTGTCTCCGCGCGTGAAGCAGCGCAGCCCGCCGTCGTCGAAGAACTCGACATCCGCGGGGCCGGGGACGACCTCGCTGCCCGGCCAGAGGATGGCGGAGCACAGGACGATCGGGGTGTCCGGATGGCCGACGCGCACGCGATCCAGGAATCCGTGCAACGCGGGCACGAAGGTGCGGCGATCCATCGCTCGCGCACCGACGATGTTGACGCCCACCTTCACAGAGATCACATCGGCGGGTGTCTGCGCGATCGCATCGGCGACGAAGGGATCCAGCATGCACTGCCCGCCGAAGCCGAGATTGATGACGTCCGCGCCCGCGAGGTCGGCGGCGCGGACCGGCCACACACTCGTCGGAAGTTCGGCCTCCGCGCAGTGGCTGATCGAGCTGCCGTAGTGGACCCACACCGGGCTCGTCGAGGGGGTCGGCGCACGGACGCCACCGCTGGCGCGCACGTCGAGAAGGTCGATGATCATGCCCTGCGGGAGGAAGATGGTGACGGTCTTGGGGCCCGCGGGCAGCGGGCCGAGTTCGATCATGGAGTGGTCACGGATCTCCCGCGTCGTCGCCTCGCCCGGGGATGCGATCTGGCGGACGTGATCGACGGGAGCCTCGAGGGTCACCTCGGCGCGATCCTTCACGCGCGCGACGAAGGCGGTGCCGGGCCGCTGCACGCCCCCGATCTCGATCGCGGTGCATCGTACGTCGAGCTCCAGCTGAGTGGCGTCCGTCTGCAACTGGAGTCGGACGCCGCTCGCGCTGGAGATCATGGCACGCAGGATCTGATCCTCCGGCGGAAAGTGCGACCAGAAGCGGGACGGAATACGCGTGGGGCGCAGTGCGCCGGCGTTCTCCTCCAGTGCGAGCTGTCCCTCGATGCGCACCTCGCCACCCGAGAACGCAACGATCGAACCATGGCTGGTGCCGGTCATCGGGATCCTCCCGCCTGATCCGCGATGAAGTCCACCGTGCGGGAGTACAGCAGATCGCGGTCGGGGACCCGGGTCCAACCGTGGTCGGCCCCCTCGACGATGAGGATCTGGGCGCGCTCGCCGTAGACGTCCGCATAGCGTTCGGCGTAGCTGACCGGCACGAAGTCGGCTGTGCCGTGCATGAGGTTCACCGCTCCGCTGAATCCCGATGCACGTCCGTAGACGTCGAAGCTCGTGGCGTCATCACGCATCGCCGGGCCGAGGCGCGTGCCGAGGAAGTCGAAGTATCCGTCGGTGTCCAGGGCGTCCAGCGACCGACCCTGCAGCATGCCGCTGCTGATCTCGTCGGCGAACACTGCAGCCGTCGACCACATGCTCGCCGAGCGCACCGGGCGCGTGGCCTCGGCCGCGACGACGGAGGCGACGACCGCACCCAGGCTGATCCCGACCAGATGCAGGTTGTCCGCGTCGGCGGAGGGGAGAGCGGCGACCGCGTCGATGACTGCCTGCGCGTGCGTGACATCACGCGAGACGGTCGTGTCGAAGAACGTGCCGTCGCTTTCGCCATGACCCGCCCGGTCGTACGCGATCGACGCGATTCCCCGATCAGCCAGCCGGCGCGCCAGCGCGACGAACATCGAGGAGAACTCGACGCGCGAGGATCCGAACCCATGGAACAGGATCGCGGTGGGGAATGGCCCGTCGCCCACGGGCAGGTAGTGGGATCCGCGCAGGCGCAGCCCGTCGACGTCAACGTGGAAAGGAACGATGTTCATGATGCTCTTCTTGTTCGTGTGCATACTCAGGCGGACAGCGGGACCGGACGCTCATCCGATGCGTCGACCAGGCTGTCCTCCTCTTCGAAGGAGTTCGTGGTGCGGCGACGGAAGCCCAGCCAGCCGATCAGGAAGCCGGCCGCGGCGAGCAGCGACACCCCGACATACATCAGGCTCGGGTTCAGCAGCAGCAGCGTGGGGGTGACGATGTTGAGTGCTGCGGTGGCGAACCGAGAGACGGCGTAGATCGCGCCCTGCGCGGTGGCGCGGAGCATGGTGGGGAAGGATTCCTGGGTCCAGACCTTCATGATCGTCTCGAAGCAGAAGGCGCCGAAGAAGACCGTGGCGACGGTGGCGATGATCACCGACGGCAGGCTGAAGTTCATGACGACCGGCAGCAGGTTCATGATGACCACGCCGATGGCGCCGACGACGTAGTAGATCATCCGCAGCTTGGTGTCGACGACCGTCATGAACCACAGCGCGCCGACCACGGCCGCGGGCATCGCGAGGATGGTCCAGGAGTTGTACTCGGCGATCGTGGAGTGCGAGACGTTGACCGCCACGAACGTGCCGAAGCTGCCGGCGACGCTCACCGACATCGCGGCCAGGGCGTAGTAGCCGATCAGCGTGAGGAAGGGACGGCGGTAGACCGGACCGACGAACTCGCCCAGTTGGGCTCGGGTAGCGCGCACGGTGGCGACGCCGCGGCGGCGCTCGTCGCGGGCAGCGAGCCACGTGGCCGACTCCGGAATAGTGAGGCGGAGCAGCAGAACGACCAGGGCGATGCCGGCGAACGTCGCGAAGATGATCGCGGCGCCGGCCGGACCCATGGCACCCACGTTGATGGCCAGCAGCACCGCGAGAAGGATGCCGAATCCGCCGAGGAGGTTCGAGAAGACCAGGATCTTGCCGCGATTGCGTGCCTGGGCGGCCTCGGAGATCGTGGCGAGAGCGACCGGAAGGTCGGCACCGACGCCGATGCCGACCAGGGCGATGCCGATCACGAGCACCGGAAGAGCCGAGCTGAGCACCGGAAGGGCGGCACCGATCGTGATCAGGGACAGCGTTGCGAGGAAGACCGTGCGGCGTCCCCAGCGATCACCCAGAACTCCGCCGAGGAGGGATCCGATGGCGACACCGGCCGTCAACACACCCGTGAGCGCGCCGACCGCGCTCGCATCGAGGCCGGGCTGGCCCGGTGCGAAGGACTGGAGCATGACGAGAGCGATCGGAATCGCGGTGGTGGCTCCCGCATCGACGAAGGTCGCCATACCGCAGACGAACCCCACCCACCATGCGTTGGGCCCGCGCCGGGCTGAATGAGTTGCGAACATGCGAGCACTCCCTTGTAGTCGTCGTCCGGCGATGGTGATGGACCGCGCCGATGTGTTCCCCTGGATTGATGATGCTATACGGATTTAGCACCTGTCAACACCAGGTTTGACAATCCGCGGAGATCAGCCTCGTGTGCGCGGGGCGGCGATCGAGGCGCCCACCAGGAGAGGCATCGGGAGCCGGCGAACGCCGGGCTCGTTCGGGTTGTTCAGCAGAATTCGGACCGCTTCTCGGCCGAGCTGTTCGTGCGGCAGCGCGACGGAGGTGAGCTGAGGCATCACCGTGTTGACGTACGCACCGCCGTCGAATCCGATCACCGACACATCGCGCGGGACGCTCAACCCGGCCTCCTGGAGCGCGTGGTAGGCACCGACTGCCAGGGCATCGTTCGCGCAGATCACAGCCGTGGGGCGGCTTCCCGTCGCGAGGAGCTCCTGCACCGCATCATGGCCGTTCGGCACGTCCCAGTCGGAGTCGATCGCGACGGTGCCGGCAAGCCGTGCTCCGCTTTCGCCCAGCTCGTCTTCAATGCCCGCGAGGCGCTCGGCCAGTGCCAGCGGGCTCCAGCCGTGCCAGGCAGCACCGCCGCTGAACCCCGTCGGGAAGGTGCCGACGAACCAGATGTCCTCCCGGTGTCCGGCCTCCAGCAGGGTTCGGGCCGCGGTGCGACCACCGACGCGCTCATCCGGAATGACGGCGGGGACCGAGGTCTCGTCCGAGATGCAGTTCAACAGCACGACGGGCATTCGTCGGGCGAGGTGGGGGAGCTCGACCTTCCGCGTGAACATCGAGGAGTACAGCAGGCCGTCGACGTCTCGATCCACCAGATTCTGCAGCGCGCGCGATTCGGTCGCAGGCTCGCCCTGCGTGTCGACGGTGAAGAGCAGGGTGTCGGCCTCGCCGAGAGCTCGCAGTGCACCCCGCACCATGGCGTTGGCGAACGAGGTGGTACCGACGAAGTCCGAGACCAGAGCTACGGTGCCCGACTTCCCGGTCCGCAGCGTCTTGGCGGCCAGGTTCGGACTGTAGCCCAGCTGCTCGGCGGCCTCACGAACCCGAGCGGCGGTCTCGGCGGAGATCCGCAGGTCGGTGCGTCCGTTGAGCGCGAAGGACGCGGCGGAACGGGAGACTCCCGCGAGGCGCGCGACTTCGGTCAGCGTCACTCGCTTCGCCTCGGAGCGACGTGGACTGTTCGGCTGCATGCGGGCCCTCCCGCCTTCAGCGTAGAGGACGCATTCCGACGAACCAGCTGTCTGGTCGTCCAGACATGACATGTTCGTTGAGCAATTCGGCATCGGCCCGCCGACTAAGCTGGAGCCATCCCATCCGGTCACACACGACCCACGAGGCCGTACGAAGGAACTGACTTATGGACGCAATGACGCGCACCCGCACGGAGACCGATTCGCTCGGCTCCCTGGACATTCCCGCTGACGCCTACTGGGGCATCCATACCGCTCGCGCGCAGGAGAACTTCCCGATCGCGAAGCGCCCGATCTCGGTGTATCCCGATCTCGTGATCGCTCTCGCGATGGTCAAGCAGGCCAGCGCCCGCGCCAACGCGGAGATCGGCGTGCTGAGCCAGGCGAAGGCCGATCTCATCGACCACGCCGCGCAGCGCGTGATCGATGGCGAGTTTCACGATCAGTTCATCGTGGGCGTCATCCAGGGTGGTGCAGGTACGTCCACCAACATGAACGCCAACGAGGTCATCACCAACATCGCGTTGGAGATGGCGGGACGAGAGAAGGGCGACTACGCGTTCCTCTCGCCGATCGATGACACCAACCGCAGTCAGTCCACCAACGACGTGTACCCCACATCGGTCAAGCTCGGGCTTTCGCTCACCCTGCGCAGCCTCCTCGTCGAGCTGGATCTGCTGCGCTCCTCGTTCCTGAACAAGGCGGGAGAGTTCCACGACATCCTCAAGGTCGGTCGCACCCAGTTGCAGGACGCCGTGCCGATGACGCTCGGCCAGGAGTTCCACGGCTTCGCCACCACCCTGGGCGAGGACTACAGCCGCCTGAAGGAGAACGCCTTCCTTCTCACCGAGATCAACATGGGTGCCACCGCCATCGGCACCGGCATCACGACTCACCCCGGCTACGCCACCTCCGTCTGCACGCACCTGCGCGAGATCTCGGGAATCCCGGTGACGACGGCGACGGACCTCGTCGAGTCGACGAGCGACACCGGCGCCTTCATGTCGTTCTCCTCGACGCTGAAGCGCAACGCGATCAAGCTCTCAAAGATCTGCAACGACTTGCGGCTGCTGTCATCGGGTCCGCAGGCGGGATTCGGGGAGATCAACCTGCCGGCCCGCCAGGCCGGCTCATCGATCATGCCGGGCAAGGTCAACCCCGTGATCCCCGAGGTGGTCAACCAGGTGGCGTTCGCCGTGGCCGGTTCCGACCTCACGGTCACGATGGCGGTAGAGGGTGGCCAGCTGCAGCTCAACGCCTTCGAGCCGGTGATCGCCCACTCGATCTTCCAGTCGATCACCTGGATGCGTCAGGCGATGTGGACGCTGCGCGTGAACTGCGTGGACGGCATCACCGCGAACACCGAGCGCCTCGGCGCCATGGTGGGCGCCTCCGTCGGAGTGGTGACCGCGCTGACCCCGTTCATCGGTTACGCCTCGGCGGCGGCCCTGGCCAAGACAGCGCTGATGACCGGCCACAACATCGCCGATCTCGTGGTGGAGGCGGGGCTCATGACGCGCGAAGAGGTCATGAAGCAGATCTCTCCCGCCCGTCTCACGGGCCTCGAGCTCGTCACCGGGACGATTCCCGTCGTCCAGCCGGCGGAGAACGTGGTCACGGTGGAGGACGCCACGAACGCCTGATCATTCACGCGAGGATGGCCGGTGCCCGTCGGGTGCCGGCCATTCGTGTTCCGGTGCGGTGGGTCAGGTGCGGCGCGAGTGGAACCGGGGTGCCGGTGTGGGCGGCGCGTCTTATGACGATGTCCTGACGCCCCCGGACCACCGTCGCCGAGGATGACCGTCTCGATCAGCGCCGGTCCAGCCGCGTCTCGCCTGGTCGGGAAAGCGTCTGGGAGAATGTCCGGGTGAGCACTCCGATCAAGCGCGAACCCGAATCAGTCCGGGTGACCACCTGGCTGCGAGACGCGATTCTGGACGGCGAGCGTCCGCCGGGGAGTCGGTTGATCGAGCGGGATCTCGCGGCCGAATTCGGCGTCAGCCGCATCCCGGTGCGTGATGCTCTGAAGCAGCTCGTGACCGAGGGACTTGTGCAACCGCGTCCGAATACGTGGGCGATCGTGCGAGAGTTCACGGACGCTGACCTTGCCGATCTCGACGAAGTGCGTGCCGTGCTGGACCCGCTCGCGTTCCGACTGGCCGCCGAGCGTCACCGCCGTGACGGTCTGGAACGGCTCGAGGCCGCGCTGGTGCAGGAGCAGGAGGGTGCGCGCAGCGGCGAACCCGTCGCATCCCGTCGTGCCGCCGCCGACTTCCACGAGATCGTCACGGAGCTGAGCGAGAACCGCCTGCTCGGCGAGATGATGCGCGGCATTCGCAGCCGCGTGCGCTGGGCGCTGACACAGCACGATGATCTGCAGCACATCAGCGGCGAGCATGTCGCGCTGTTCGAGGCGATCCGCGACCGCGACGGCGACCGCGCCGCACGGCTCGCGACCGAGCACCTCGAAAGCAGCCGACGAGCGCGCGTCGCCCACACCGAGGCACGCCGCACCGGCACCGTTCGCACCGGCACCATCCGCACCGGCACCGTCCGCACCGTCCGCTGAGCGAGCCCTCTGCCTGGCAGCGGTTCAGGACTCGCTGAGAGAGACAGGACACCGTGGCGTCAGGCGCCGCGCCCGGTCCGTGAGCGTGTCAGTCGTGGATGCGGCAGTGCGTGACGAGTTCGCCGATGCCGTCGATGCCGACGGTCACCGTGGAGCGATCGCGCAGGAATATCTGCGGATCGCGCGAGTAGCCGGCTCCGCCGGGGCTGCCGGTGGAGATGAGCGTGCCGGGCAGGAGCGTCACCGACGAGGACAGGTGCGAGACGAGCTTCGATACCGGTCGGATCATCTGTCCGGTTGAGCCGTCCTGAACCATGTGGCCGTCGACGATCGTCCAGATGTGGAGATCCTGCGGGTCGGCGATCTCGTCGGCCGTCACGAGGAACGGGCCGGTCGGGGTGAAGCCGTCGAACGACTTGCAGCGGCACCACTGCGCCTCGGAGAACTGGATGTTGCGCGCGGTGATGTCGTTGACCACGGTGTATCCCCACACGTGCCCCAGTGCTTCTTCTTCGCTCACGTTCTTCGCGGTGCGGCCCACGATCACGCCGAGTTCCGCCTCGTAGTCGACGTTCTCACTCAGCTCGCGCGGCCAGCTCGTGGTGTTGTGGTGGCCGGTCAGGGAATTGGGCCATAGCGTGAAGACTGTCGGCGCGGCGTCCGCCTTGAGTCCCAGTTCGCCCGCGTGGGCGGCGTAATTGAGGCCGATCGCAAGGATCACCGGCGGGCGCTGCACGGCTGACGCGAAGTCCTGACCCGCCCACGGGAAGCGATCCGCTCCCGGCAGGGCCTCGCGAATGCGAGCAAGGGCGTCGTCACCACCTTCGATGAGGCGGTTCAGATCGGACGGCGCGCCGGGAAAGAGCTCGGAGAGGATGATCGCGTCGTCCTCGTCGATGACGCACAGCGTCGGTTCGGGGCTCGCCGGCAGCTGAATGTGGGCGAAGCGCATGACTCCACGTTACCGGCCGGTTCCGAGAGCCGGGTGAATTCGGCTGCTCATCCGCGCTGGCGCACGAATGAGCAGGGGGGATGCTGCCGCGCGGCAATAACGGGGTGTCGGTGTGACGCCCTAGGCTGTCAGCCATGACGTTCGGCCCTGGTCCCCACCAGCCGCCGATGGGGGCGCCTCAGCAATACCCGTCGACGGCTTCTCTTTCTCCTGGCTATGGCGCACCCGTCGGGTATGGCACGCTTCCGGCCTATGCCGCCCCTGTGCCGCAGGCGGCGGTTCCGCAGCTGCCGGTCCCGACCGTGAAGGGGCGGCACGCGGCGGTGTGGATCTGGGTGATCCTCGGGTTCTTGTTGCTGCTGGTGGCGGCATACATGCTGCTGGGCATCGGATCCACGGGTGCCGTCGTGGGGATGGTTCTTGCTCTCGTTCCGCTCACCATCGTCGTCACGGCTGCCCTGCTGATCGATCGATGGGAGCCTGAGCCGCGCTCGCTGGTGCTGTTCGCGCTCGGATGGGGCGGTATCGCAGCCGTCGCGATCTCGTTGATCGTGGGCGTTGCCGTCGCGTTCGCGCTGCCGCCCACGGCCGGGGCTGATGCCCTCATGACGGTCATCGAGGCTCCCATCGTGGAGGAGTTGGCGAAAGGGCTCGGTCTGCTGATCCTCGTGGTGATGGGCAAGCGCGCGTTCGATGGTCCGATCGACGGCATCGTCTACGCGATGCTGATCGCCGCGGGATTCGCCTTCACCGAGAACATTCAATACTTCGGACAGGCGCTGGCGGAGGGAGTCGATTCCCTGACGCTCACGTTCTTCCTTCGCGGCATCATGTCGCCGTTCGCGCACGCCATGTTCACCGCCATTACGGGTTTCTGTGTGGGGCTGGCGGTCCGACAAGGCAACCGCGGCAACATCGCCGGGATGTTCCTGTTGGGCTGGCTCGGTGCCGCGTGCCTGCACGCGCTGTGGAATGGCTCCGCGGTGTTCGGAGACCTTCTCGGGCTGTACTTCGCGATTCAGGTGCCGCTGTTCATCGCTTTCATCGTGGGCATCATCCTGCTGCTGCGCGAGGAGTCGAAGCTCACTCGCATGCGCCTCAGCGACTACGCCGCCGCCGGTTGGTTCACGCCGCAGGAGGTCAACATGCTGGCGACGCGCCCCGGTCGGCGCGCGGCACTGACGTGGGCCAAGAATCTCGCGGGCGGTCGCGGCCGGGAGATGAAGCAGTTCATCGTGGACGCCACCGAACTCGCGGCCGTGCGACAGCGCGCGATCTCCGGACGCGATCCGCAGGCGGGTGCGGACGAGTGGGTACTGCTGAATCGCACGGTGGCCGACCGTCAGGCGCTGCTCTCGCGCTGAGCCCGGACAGACTCAACGCCCGGGGTCGGGGCGCTGCCTCCGAAACCTGCCGGGCGTTGAGTTGGCGTGCAGCCATGATGCGCTCGTGGCGAACGAGTGTCAAGAGGCTTTGACCGTCACCGGTCCTCCGGCAAAGATGGAACCATGACTGCAGACCGCACGAAGCCTGAATTCGACGCTCCCTCCGGCCCCGCACCCAGTGAGCTCGTCATCCGCGACATCATCGTCGGCGACGGTGCCGAGGCGAAGCCCGGCGACAACGTCACCGTCCACTACGCCGGCGTGGAGTTCGAGTCCGGCGAGGAGTTCGACTCCTCCTGGGGACGCGGGGAGTCCATCCAGTTCCCGCTGCGCGGCCTGATCCAGGGCTGGCAGGACGGCATCCCCGGCATGCGTGTGGGTGGCCGTCGCGAACTGGTCATCCCGCCGCACCTGGCATACGGCCCCGCGGGCGGACACTTCCTCGGTGGCAAGACCCTCATCTTCATCATCGATCTGCTCGCCGTCGGCTGAGTCACGTTCGCGACACCG
This sequence comes from Microbacterium sp. ZW T5_56, assembly GCF_044987425.1. NCBI lineage: Bacteria > Bacillati > Actinomycetota > Actinomycetes > Micrococcales > Microbacteriaceae > Microbacterium > Microbacterium sp. ZW T5_56. The sequence goes on from NZ_JBJDRI010000042.1 coordinate 35,267, forward strand.
GGCCCGGAGCGTGATGCTCCGGGCCCTGTGCCGTTTCTCGGGCGTGGTGTGGCGTCGCGCGAGTTTTCCACATCTTGGCGAAGTTCGTACTTTTGTTCTAGAAATGCGGCCATGATGAACTCATGACAGGGGAACATATATCGACCACTGCGGTGGCGGAGGTGCGGGCCGTCACCGGCGCGGGCGCGCGGGAGGGGGAGCTGAATGAGAGCGTTCGTCGGAGGTCCCGCAGCGGTACGCGTGTCGCGATCCAACCCGATATCGATGTGGGTGTGGTGCGGACGTATGTGGATGCGATTGCGGCGGTGACGCGGTCGCGGGCGGCGACGGATGCGTTGGAGGTGGCGTTGTTCGCGGATCTTGTCGCACTGTCGGGCGCGTCGGGGGCGTCGTCCGAGTCAGATCTGGAGTTGCGGTCTCTCGCGGCGGAGGTGGGTGTTGCGATTCGGGTGAGTGATCGGACGGTTCAGCGTTGGATGTCGGATGCGTATCAGCTGGTTCATGATTTCCCGGCGGTGCATGCGGCGTTGTCGTCGGGTGAGATCAGTAGGGGGCATGTTCGCGTGATCTTGGAGCATGGCCTCCCGATCGAGGCCGGCCCTGCGCGTGATGAGTATGTGGAGCGTGCGCTCCCACTCGCCCGGGCTCAGTCCCAGAATCGGTTGAAGGGCATGCTCGCACGCGTGGCCGAGGAGGTGCGCGACGTCGGGATCACGGAACGTCATCGCGAGGCGCGCCGCGCCCGAGCCGTGTGGGTCACGGACGACCTGGACGGCATGTCTACGCTGCACGCCTTCCTGCCGTCGGTGCTCGCTCACGGGGTGAAGGACCGGTTGGATCAGATGGCCCACGCGCTGCGCGCCGCGAACAAGGACACCGCACGAACCGGCCCTGGCGCGAGCACCGGTGAGGGCACCCACACGGGCACCGCCACCAATAGCCAGTCGGTCACGAGTGCAGGCACAGGCATCGCCACCGATAGCCAGTCAGTCACGGACGCGGAGGCAGGCAGCGCCAGCGACGATCAATCAGCCACGGGTACGGGCGCGGGTGCGGGTGCGGGCACGAATGCGAATGCGGGTGCGGCGACGAATGCGGGTGCAGATGCGGGCGCGGGTGCGGGTGCATGCCGTGATTCGCGGACGGTGGATCAGATCCGCGCCGATATCCTCGCCGACCTGCTCCTGACGAACACCCCCAGCAGTGTGGACACCGCGATCGGTTCTATCCGCGCGACGGTCGCGGTCACGGTCCCGGT
>NZ_JBJDRI010000043.1:0-36265 GCF_044987425.1 Microbacterium sp. ZW T5_56
CCCCCCGCATCGCCTCCACCCACAGCATCGCCTCCGGCGCCGCAACGGCGGCCGCGCGGCGGCGCCGGAGGCGATGCTGTGGGTGGAGGCGATGCGGGGGGTGGAGGCGGTGCGATGGGTGGAGACGGTGCGGGGGGCCGCGGAGCTGTGCGCAGACGCGGCGCTGGCGGCAGACGCGGCGCTGTGGGCAGACGCGATGCCCTGACCAGAAGTTACGCCCTGGGCAGGCGCGATGCCATGGGCAGACGCGATCGCCGGTGCCACGGCAGGGGGAGCCGGGGCGGCCGGGGGAGCCGAGGCGCCCGATGGAAATGGCGCGGCGGCAGACTCGGGCAACCGCACGGACGTCGCGCTCGACACCGTGTCTCGCGAGGGCAACGTGGGAGCGCCCGTTGCCGACATACCGGCTGCGGGCAAGACGGAGGCGGATGTGGCGCGCTGCGGCGACAAGGATGCGGGCGGGAACGCCGCGTTCCCGGGGCGCACCGGCCCCGAGGGAACAGCGGTCATGTGCCCATCACATCACAAGCCGCGGCGTTGCGGAGTGGTCGGTTGGGGCTAATCAGGGATGCATCAGGGGCATCCCCCATGGCGCGTGCGGCGCAGCCGGCCGCACAGTGGAGAACATGACCGACAATCCTGCTTCGTCACCGACACCGCCTCCCCCGTATCCGGGTGCGCCCGGCGCGGGCGGCGACGGTTCTGCGCCCCGCGGCGCGGGCGGTGGCTTCTTCGGCTGGCTTCGCACTCTGGGTCTGGTCCGCGGCGATGCCTGGGTCGGCGGTGTGTGCGGCGGGATCGCGACCCGGTTGGGCATCGACCCGCTGATCGTACGCGGAATCTTCGTCGTGGCGGCTGTTCTCGGCCTGCCGATGGTGCTGGCGTACGCGGTCCTGTGGGCGGTCCTGCCCGATCGATCCGGCGTCCTCCACCTGGAGAACCTGTTCCGCGGCCGTCTGGAGCCACCGATGATCGCCGCTCTGGTGATCGTCCTGCTGAGCTTCGTCCCCGTCACCCCCTGGCTCGGCAATCTGCTGCTGTGGTCGGGTGGATCGCTGGGCGGCATCTACGACATCGGGGGTGCGCTGAGCGTGCTGTGGCGCGGCCTCCTCGTGCTGGCGCTGATCGGCCTCGTGCTCGTTGCGGTCGTAGCCATCGCCCGCCGGCCTCGACGACGTGGACGCGCCGGTGCCGCAGGGTTCGACCCGAGTGCCGCCGGCTTCGATCCGTACGGGCCGCATGGCCCCGGTGCAGCAGGACGCGACCCGCGCAGCTTCGGCGCCGCACCGTACGGTGGCGCGGCTCCATTCGCGGGACCGGCTCCGTACCGGAGTGGGACGCCCTACGCCGGGGCGACGCCGGACGCGGGCGCACCGCGCACCGACGGTGCATGGCCCGTGCCCCGCCTGGAGGCCCCCGCGCACTCTCCAGCAGCATTCGCCTCGGGCTCGAACGGCACGGTTCTCGCGCCGGACGATGCCTCGAAGCCGGACGCAGTGGATGCCGCAGCCGACGCCGCATCCGATGCGCTCTCGTCCAGCGCGATGCCCGGCGAGCAGACGAACCTCGTCGCTCCTTCTGAGCCCTGCGATGCAGGGAACGGCGATGCAGGGAACGACGATGCAGGGAAAGTCGGTGCAGGGAAAGTCGGTGCAGAAGATACCGATACAGAGAACAGCGATGCAGACGGCAGCCACGCAGAGATCAGTGGTCCAGTGGTGAACGGCGCGGCTGCGGCGCCGAATGGCGCCCCTGCTACGTCGGCGAACAATCCCGCGACGCCCGCATGGCACGAGAACACCCCTGCGACGATGACCGCCGCCCCGGCATCGTTCGTCGCGGGGACCTCGGCTCCCGCGACGATGCCGGCTCCAGACGCTGCGCCGGTGGCGACCGAGCCATACGACACCTGGCGTCAGCAGCAAGACCAGTGGCGCACCGAGCACGACGCCTGGCGTCAGCAGCAGCGCGACGCGGAGCGGATCGCCCGTGAGCAGGCGCGTGCCGAGTCCGCAGCGGCGACCGCCCAGGCCAATCGCGAGTACCAGGAGGCGCGTGCGCGACGCCGCGCCTCTCGTCCTCGCACGGCGCTCTGGTACGTCGCGCTGACACTCGGTCTCATGGCCGTCGGCGGTGCCGCCGTCGCGCTGGTCGCGGCACCGCGTGGAACGTTGATGGCCGCAGCCCTCGCCTTCCTCGCGGCCACGGCGGTGGGTGCCGTCGCGATGATCGTGGCAGGCATCGCTCGACGACGCAGCGGCTTCATCACGTTCCTCACCATCACCAGCCTGGTGATCGCAGGCGGCACGCTCGTGCCGGCTCTCTCGGTGGGTCGGCCGTGGACTGAATCAGAGGTGGCGCGGGTGGACGGACAGATCCTGCTGCCCATTGGCGGGGGCTCGATCAGCGGACCGAATCCGTCCGATGACACTTATCTTCAGTCGTTCGGATCCACGAACATCTGGTTGAGCCCGTGGATGGCTGGCTACGACGGGCTGGTTTCCGTGGAGCCCGAACCCGTACCGACGATGGCCTCCACACCCGGGCCCTCCTCATCGCCTGAGCCATCCGAGCGAGTTGCCACGCCGTCGCTCATCGATCCGGTCCGCGCCGGCTCTATCAGCTTGGAAAAAGGCGGCGAGGGACAGACTCAGATCGACGTGGAGCCGGGGATGATCGTCGCCTTCACGATCACTGCTTCGACTCTCGATGTGGCAACCCACGAGGTAGAAATGGACGGGTCCTGGAGCGGCGACATCACAGCCCAGCAGCTCCCCACCCCGCGTGCCAACCAGGACGGGACGTACACCTGGACTTTCACCCTCGACACCCTCGCCGAGTCCCCGCTCATCACGGGCGAAGCGGACGCGCATTCGCGCGGCAGTGTGGTGACCGAGGTCACCATCATCCAGCAGGACGATGTCTGGATCAACGCCGGAATCTCGCCGGAGAGGAAGAGATGAGCACTCCCGAGAGTTCCCGCATCGGGAACCATGACGAAGGTACTGTCGAGATGACGGCTCACGGTGCCCCAAACGTCGCGGCAGCGGAGGAACAGCTGCACGAGCCTCCGGCGGCGCACGATGCCTCGGACCTCGCCGTCGATACCGCGCATTCGGCTGCAGCGCCCACGCCCGCCGAGGACGACCTCACACACGTGGCACCGACGCTCTCCCACACCGTGCCGGCACCTCCCGCGGCCGTGGGCCCGCAGGCCTCTCCTGCCCTATCGGAGGTGCCGCGTACGCGGTGGGGCGGCATCATCTGGGGCCTGGTCTTCCTGGCCATCGCGGGGGTCGGCTTCTGGTCAACCTCCGCCCTGTCCGCCGAGTTCCTGGCGGACATCTGGTTGCGCATCACTCCCCTCGCCGTGGGGGCGGGGATGGTGCTCATCGTCGGAGCGATCGCGCTGCTGTGTGCACTCGTCGCGCTCGCCCGACACCTCCAGCGGCGATCTGCCGCGCAGCGGTCGCCTCTCTGATGCGGCCTCGGGCGGATGCGGTTCAGGGCCCGCATCCGCCCCACTCCCCCCGTCGGATCCCGTCACGCGCCGTCACGGTCGGTGATCCTTCGTCACCCACGCTCCTGCGCGCTCGCCGCGGGTTAGCGTGGTGACATCGCGGCGGTCCGGGCGGTTCCGGGCACCGGTTCATACCCGGTTGTGCAGCGGGTTCGACTCCCGCCGTCGCGTCGAGAGAGCCGCATCGTGGCCGCCGCAGTACGGGCAGCGGCGCACCGCAGGACATGTCAACCCACCTTGTGAACATGCATCATGCAGGTATGGTGGCGGCCATGTGCTCTTCCCCGGCGACAGGTCGATCATGACCTCGGGCGTCCTGCCTTCGTTCGGCATCACGCTGGCTGCGGCGCGAGGAGCGCGCACCGTCTACACGCTGACGGGGCGTCGCGGAATGGACTCGCTGTCGACCGACGGCGAACTCACCAGCGCCGATCGCGACGGCTTCCGCGGCCGACTGGTGTCGGTGCCTCTGGGCGAGTCGGCGTTCGAGGATCTGCGCTGCTCTGCGTTCCGGTTCGAGCGGTCGACCGGTGACGCCGCGGGCATGGCGGACGTGGCTCGCCTGATCTTCGTCGTGCACGGCGGGGTGAGCGTCCAGGACGACGCGGACGAAGTCGAGGTCGGCGCGGGCCAGTGGTTCCTCGTTCCCGCCCGGCGCTCATTCGTGATGCACAGCACTGGCTCGTCGCGATTGCTGAGTGTCCTGCTGCCGACTCGGAAGCTCCGGACGCCGCGCGAGCGGCTGGACGCGCTCGGCATGCGGCCGCTTGCGGACGCGGCGATCAGCCCGGCCTTCGAGAGCCTGCTGCGCTCGCTGTCGCAGTCCGCACCGAACGACAACACGGTGGAGGCCGACCTCACCGCGCATGCCCTCCTCGATCTCGCCCGAGCCCTGCTCGCCGCGCAGCCCGCCAGCGAACCAGACGATCCGGACGACGCTGTGCGCGCCCGCGTGCATGATTTCATCGAGCACAACTACGCCGACCCGAACCTCCACGTCTCCGTGATCTCCGCAGCCCTCGGGGTCAGCGTGCGGAGACTGCACCGGCTGTTCGAATCGGAGCCGCTGTCGATCTCCCAGTGCATCCGACGCTGGCGCGTCACGGCCGCTGGTCGTGAACTGCTCCTCACCGACGAGCCCTTCGAGACGATCGCCCGGCGCGTCGGCTTCGGCTCATCGGACACCGGCTATCGCGGCTTCCGTGACGAATACGGCATGACGCCGGCGGAGTACCGCCGCCGCGGGCGCGCCTGATCGGGCTCAGCCGCCGAGCGTGGGATCGGTGGCCTGCGCCAGGGCGTCCTCACGCACGCTGAGGTACACAGCGATCCGCCGATCCAATTCGGCGGAGTCCGATGCACCCCGCGCGCGGGCGTCCTGAATGTCCTCAGCGAGCTTCACAAGCTGCGCGTACAGGTCGTCGGGGATCCGGGGCTGGAGCATCGCAAGGTCCGCGCGGTAGGTGTCGCTCACCGGACCCATGATGCTCCTCATCCGCTGCCGCCTCGACCCGCGATCGACGCCAAACCGAACGACTGCACCACCCATGATGCCGCAGTCTGGGCAGATCTGTGGTGCACTATGTGCCATACATACTCCCCGTGTCCGACTCGGCGGCGCGCGAAGCGGGCATCACAGGGCGAGAAGGGCGATGCCCGCCACCACCACGATCGACGCTCCCACCCGGAGCCCCGGGCGCCCCTCCCGCAGCACGAACGCGCCGAACAGGCTCACCAGCACGACACTCACCTCGCGCGTCGGGGCGACGAGCGACACGGGCGCGATGGTCGTGGCGGCCAGCACGAGGATGTAGCTCAGCGGTGACAGCACCCCGAAGGCGAGAAGTCGTCGCCACTGGACCTTCGCGACAGGCACGACCTCGCGCCAGCGCCGCCCCAGAATCACCCCGAACAGCACCACCTCGATCAGTGTGCAGCCGACCATGAACGCCACCGGCGAGATATGCCAGATGCGCAGCGACTGGCTGTCCCACAGCGTGTAGGCAGCGATCGCGAGGCCGGTGAGCAGGCCGAACACGATGGCAGGATCCATCCCTCGACGATCGGACGAGCCGCGCCCACGATCCAGCAGCCCGATCCAGACGACTCCGGCGATCACGGCGATGACGCCGACGAGGGCGATCGGAGTCGGGCGTTCGCCCAGCACCAGCACCGCCACGATCACCGTGACCAGCGGGCCGGAGCCGCGGGCGGTGGCATACACGGTGGAGAGATTGCCCGCCGCATATCCTCGCTGCAACACCAGCATGTACACCACGTGCAGCACGGCGGACACCGCGATGCCGAGGAGGAAGCCCGACCAGTCGTCGGTGCCGAGGCCGCCGGTCAGCGGAACGACAGGGAGCCACACGATTCCGCTGGCCAGCGCGCCCAGCCACAGGAACGGGAGTCCGGTGCGACTGGCCCCGTGGGCGATCACGTTCCAGGCGGCATGAGCGCACGCGGCGGCGAGAACGAGGACGAGAGCGAGAAGTGACATGAGAACCTTCCGCCCGCCGATTCATGGATCGACGAGCACCGGTCCTCCGGGCTTTTGTCCTGTCAGATGACGTCCGACGGCATCGGACGTGGCGCCGCTTGGACCTGTCGAACACGGTTCCGGAACCCTAGGCGCTGTCGGTTTCACCCTACGCGATGTCGATGCGGTAACGGACCTCGCGCGCCACTGTACGGTGGCGCACCCTGGCACTACGCTCGCCGCATGATGGCAACGTTGCCCCGGTCACACCGGGATCTCGCAGGTGTTCGGCGCACGCGAAACCTGGTCGGAATCGGACTCCTCGTGAGCACGCTCGCCCTGGCGGGATGCGCGACCGAGACCTCAGCGGGGAGCACCCCGGCCCCCACAAGCAGCCCGACGAGCGCGCCCACGCCATCCACTACCCCCACGACGGCACCGTCCCCGACGCCCACGCCGGAGCAGTCGGCCGCGACGCCCGTCAGCCTCGATCTCCGGCTGGACGAGCTCGTCATCACAGATTCCAACGGCGACGAGCAGGTGCTCAACATCGCCACAGATCCCGCGGGCGTGCGCCAGGCGCTGATGGACCTCTTCGGCGAGGTGACGCCGCAGCGTCCGGATGACCGATACCCGATCGACCTGTACCAGTGGCCCGGACTCACGCTCAACTGGATCGACGGCACGCCCGCGTCCGCGTCCGTCACATTCCTCGCGGCAGACGAGGGTGGCATCGCGCTCACGTGCGCGGGGCTGAACGTGGGCTCGACACTGGCAGAGGTGGAGGCCGCTGGCGCGGAGATGACCGCATACGGCACGTACGGCGACGTCACCGGCTACCGTCTGAACGTTGAGAAAGTGCCCGGCACATCCTCACTCGCGAACCCCGGCGAGGAAGGCGTCCGCTACCTCAGCTTCTCCGTCGCGGGCGGCGTTGTGACCAGGCTCAGCGTCGGCAACGACTTCAGCGACCTCTGATCTCCCACGTCGGCCAGGACGTCAGCGCTCGGCGTTGACGTACTGGCCGAGGTGCTGTCCGGTGAGAGTGGAGCCGTCGGCGATGAGCTGAGCGGGAGTCCCCTCGAACACCACCCGCCCTCCCTCGATGCCGGCACCCGGCCCCAGGTCGATGATCCAGTCGGCGTGCGCCATGACCGCCTGATGGTGCTCCACCACGATCACGGACTTGCCGGAGTCCACCAGACGATCCAGCAGTGCCAGCAGGTTCTCCACGTCCGCGAGGTGCAGCCCGGTGGTGGGCTCGTCGAGGATGTACACGTCGCCGCCCTCACCCATCTGCGACGCGAGCTTCAGACGCTGCCGCTCACCCCCGGAGAGGGTGGTGAGCGACTGGCCGAGGCTGATGTAGCCCAGGCCCACGTCGGCGAGACGGGCAAGGATCTTGTGGGCGGCCGGCAGCTTGGCGTCTCCGTCGGCGAAGAACGTGAGCGCCTCCGCCACCGGCAGCCCCAGCACCTCGCTGATGTCTTTGCCGCCGAAGTGGTACTGCAGCACCTGGTGGTCGAACCGCTTGCCCTCGCACACCTCGCACGTGGTCTCCATGGTGGCCATCACACCGAGATCGGTGTAGATCACCCCGGCGCCGTTGCAGTTGGGGCAGGCACCCTCGGAGTTGGCGGAGAACAGCGCCGGCTTGACGCCGTTCTCCTTCGCGAAGGCCTTGCGGATGTGCTCCAGCAGCCCGGTGTAGGTGGCGGGGTTGCTGCGGCGCGACCCTCGGATGGGGGCCTGATCGATCGACACCACCGACGCGTCCTTCGGCAGCGAGCCATGCACGAGCGAGCTCTTTCCGGATCCCGCGACACCGGTGAACACGACGAGCACGCCGAGGGGGATGTCAACGTCCACGTTCCGCAGGTTGTGGAGGTTCGCACCGCGCACCGCGATGGCGCCGCGCGGTTCACGGACGGTCGGCTTCACGGCGACGCGGAGGTCGAGGTGCCGACCCGTCAGCGTTTCGCTGGCGCGGAGTCCGGCAACCGTACCCTCGTAGGTGATCTCGCCACCCGCCGAGCCGGCGCCCGGACCGAGGTCCACCACATGGTCGGCGATCGCGATGGTCTCCGGCTTGTGCTCCACCACGAGCACGGTGTTGCCCTTGTCGCGGAGCGCGAGCAGCAGGCGGTTCATGCGCTCGATGTCGTGCGGGTGCAGGCCGGTGGTGGGCTCATCGAACACGTACGTCACGTCCGTGAGGGACGAACCGAGGTGACGGATCATCTTGGTGCGCTGCGCCTCACCGCCCGACAGCGTGCCGGCCGGTCGATCCAGCGAGAGATATCCAAGCCCGATGTCGACGAAGCTGTCCAGGGTCTCCTGCAACCCGATGAGCAGCGGCGCGACCGACGGCTCGTCGAGGGAGCGCACCCACTGCGCGAGGTCGCTGATCTGCATGGCGCACGCATCAGCGATCGAGATCCCGCTCACCTTCGACGAACGTGCCGGTGCGCTGAGGCGGGTGCCTTCGCACTCCGGGCAGACGATGAAGGTGACCGCGCGGTCGACGAACGCACGGATGTGCGGCTGCATCGCATCGCGATCCTTCGACAGCATTGACTTCTGGATACGCGGGATGAGCCCCTCGTAGGTGAGGTTCATCTTGTCGATCTTGACCTTGACGGGCGACTTGTAGAGGAAGTCCTCCAGCTGTCGCTTCGTGAAGTCGCGGATCCTGGTGCTGCCGTCGAAGAAGCCGGACTCCGCGTACACGCGTGTGGCCCAGCCGTCGGGCGTATAGCCCGGCACCTTGATGGCGCCCTCCAGCAGGGACAGGTTCTCGTCGTAGACCTCGGCGAGGTCGATGTCGTTCACCGTGCCCATGCCCTCACAGCGCGGACACTGACCGCCGAGGATCGAGAACTCGGCGCGCTCCTTGACCGTGCGTCCGCCCTTCTCCACGGTGAGCGCCCCGGCGCCGGATGCCGAGGCCACGTTGAAGGAGAACGCCTGCGGGGAGCCGATGTGTGGAACCCCGATCCGCGAGAACAGGATCCGAAGCATCGCGTTGACGTCGGTGGCGGTGCCCACCGTGGAGCGGGAGTTGGCACCCATGCGCTCCTGGTCCACGATGATCGCGGTGGTGAGTCCCTCCAGCACGTCCACGTCGGGCCGGGCGAGGGAGGGCATGAAGTTCTGCAGGAACGTGGAGTACGTCTCGTTGATCATCCGCTGGGACTCCGCGGCGATGGTCGCGAACACGAGCGAGCTCTTGCCAGACCCGGAGACGCCCGTGAACACCGTGAGGCGACGCTTCGGGAGATCGACACTGATGTCGCGCAGATTGTTCTCTCGTGCGCCCACCACACGGATGAGGTCGTGGGTGTCAGCGATATGTGCGTCGGTCATGGTGCTCCCCAGTGTGCGGATCGACGGATGCGGCGGATAACAGCATCGCGCATGCCACCGACATTGCGCACCCGAAAACGGGAAGCGGGCAGGAACGAAGAAGTCGAACTCAGTCGCGGACGACCGGCGCGCGGAAGAAATCGACGCCGAGGTCCGGATGATCGACGAACACGCCGTCCACCTGAGCCGCGCGGAGAATCGCCCACTCGCCCTCGTAATCGCCGAAATCGGCCTTTGCACCGGTGCGGAACTGCTTCAGCAGGAAGGCGTTCTCGGGCCGGGCCGTCCAGGTGAACACCTGGAGGCCACGCTGATGCGCATCCTCGACCACCGTCGCCGGTCCGCGCGAGCGACCCAGGCGATCGGGACGCAGGATGCTCTTCTTGTCCAGGCTGATCCCGTCCACCTGTGCCGCGAGCACATCCAGGCCGCGCGGACTGAGCTGATCGGCGTAGGAGGGAACGCCCGCAGCACGGGAGGCGCGCAGGTCATAGGCGGTGCCCGCCGCTTCGAGGAGGTACACGTACGTCGCCGCAAGTCCCTCCTGCTGCAGCCGGGTGATCACCGACTGCTCGAAGGACTCGATCACCAGCGGATGCTGTCCGCTGCCCCACCCGCACGCATCCAGCTCTGCCAGCAGCAGTGGCACGTGATCGAGCCCGATACCGGCGAAGTAGGTGGCGTGCTTGATCTCCACCACCGCACCGATCTCGCGTCCCTGTTCGAGCGAGGTCTTCCGCACGAGGTCCAGCACATCACGCAGGCGCAGCATCGGCTGCCGATCGTCATAGGTCGCGCTGGTGGCGCGAAGCGCGGGAATCCGCTCACGCACGCGCAGCGTGGAGAGCTCCTCCCACGTGAAGTCCTCGGTGAACCATCCGGTCTGCTCCGCACCGTCCACCCGCTTGGTCGTGCGCCGATCGGCGAACTCCGGGCGCGCTGACACATCGGTCGTGCCGGAGATCTCGTTCTCATGCCGAACGATCAGCACGCCGTCGCGCGAGACCACCACGTCCGGCTCGACGGCATCGGCACCCATCGCGAGTGCGAGATCGTAGGCGGACGGCGAATGCTCGGGGCGGTAGCCGGGCGCTCCACGATGGCCGATGACAAGAGGGCGACGACGAGGCACCGGCCCATCGTAGTGCGAGGCCCTGGACGCGCGGGGTTTGGACGGGCACCGACCCATCGTGTGCAGCCGGCCAACCGGGCACCGAAATTGTGCTCAGAGGAACAGATTGCTGTTCGCCCCCTGAGAATCCAGGAAACATCCCGCACCTCGCCCCTAGAATAGAGAACACCGTGTCCTTGACACACAGCATTGGAGCGTGAGCCGCAATGGCCCTTCGAAACCCGATCTTCAGCAACTCGGCGTTCCAGGAGCGTAACGCTCCCGCCGTTCCGGTTGCTCCTGCGGGAGCACGGACGACCGGGCTCGTGCCGCCGCCCGCGCAGGGCGGCTACACCCTGAACGGACAGCCGTACACCCAGAACCCGCAGGCCGCCGGCCAGAACGCGCAGTGGGCTGCGTCGCAGCAGGCCGCGCAGAACGCCGCGGTGCAGGCCAACCTCGAGGGCATGTACGCCGGCCCCACGGCCAGCGCCGTCGACCACGGCCGCATGACCTACGAAGACACTGTCTGGAAGACGGCGGCGCTGTTCGGCGTTCTGCTGGTCACCGCGGTCGTCGGCTGGATCTGGGCGGCGAGCGGCCTGACGGTCGGCTACCGCCAGCCGACCAACATGATCCCGTGGCTGCTCGGGGCGCTCGGCGGCTTCGTGCTGGCGATGGTCGTCACCTTCACCTCGCGTAAGAAGGTCCGCCCGGCCCTGATCTTCGCCTACGCGGCTTTCGAGGGTCTGTTCATCGGTGCCATCTCAGCCACCTTCGAGGCGTTCTGGCCCGGTGTGGTCATGCAGGCCACCCTCGCGACCATCGCCGTGGTCGGCGTGACTCTCGCACTCTTCGCCAGCGGCAAGATCCGCGCCAGCAAGCGCGCCACCAAGATCTTCCTGATCGCGATGGTCGGTTACCTGGTGTTCTCGCTGCTCAACCTCATCCTGATGTGGACCGGAGTCCTCGCCCCAGGGAAGATGTTCGGTCTGTACAGCCAGTCGATCGGCATCGCCGGCTTCACCATCCCGCTGGGTCTCATCATCGGCGTCCTCGTTGTGCTGATGGCCGCCTACTCGCTGGTGCTCGACTTCGACGGGATCCAGCAGGGTGTCCGCAACGGCGCTCCCCGCAACCTCGCCTGGTACGCCGCCTTCGGCGTCATGGTGACGGTTGTCTGGCTGTACGTCGAGATCCTGCGCATCATCGCGATCGCCCGCGGCAGCGAGTAATCTCGCATCTGCACACGAACGGGGCCGGATTCTTCCGGCCCCGTTCGTCGTTTCTGCGGTGAGGGTGGAGACTGGAAGAGTGAATCAGCAGGTCAAGTTCCAGCGCGCGCTCATGCTCGCCGATCGCAAGCAGTTCGAGAAGGCGGAAGCCCTGCTGCGTGAGGTGGTCGAGGCTGACCCCACCACCGTGGTCGGTTGCCAGGCGGCGGTGGCCCTCGGCGAGCTCGTGAGCTTCGCTGACCCCGACGCGGCCCAGAACATCCTCGACGCCGCCGTCGAGAACATGACGCCGCACGCCGACAACCCGGTGCTCGACTGGGAGCGTCAGCGCGTCGAGGAGCTGTTCGCGGAGATCGCTGAAGCCGACGCCTGAGCCCGCGGCTCAATTCAGCGGCGGCGTGGACGTTCTGCGATGTCAGCCAGCAGTCGCACCAGCTCCGCGGTGGCGGCCGCGCGCGAGCGTGACTGCGCCGCCCGGTGTGCTTCCGCGACCAGACGGGCGTGGAACTCGTCGTCGGTGAGCACTCGCAGGAGTGCATCGGCGAACGCCTCTTCGTCCCCGGATTCGACGAGCACGCCACCGCCGTCCGACAGCGCCTCCGCCGGGCCATAACGAACGTCGTAGCTCACCACCGGCGTCCCGTGTGCGAGCGCTTCGAGCACGGCAAGCCCCTGACCCTCGAAAGCGGTGGTGAGCAGCAGCACCGCCGGATCATCCAGAACGGTATCGGGGTCGGAGATCTGCCCGTGCAGGATCACGCGATCCGTGAGAGCGGAGTCGGCGATCAACGCCTCGATCGCGGCCCGCGACGGACCCTCGCCGTAGATGTCCAGGACCGCGTCGGGCAGCACGTCCACCACGCGCCGCCAGATGTGCACGGCATGATCGAGCCGCTTGCCGGGGGCCAGGCGATTCACCATCACCGCGCGGTGGCGGTCGCGCTCTTCCGCCGGGCGCAGGACAGGCACGGCCGTGACGCCGAACGGGAGAACCTCGTCGATCCGATCGCCCCCGAAGCGCGCGATGACATCGTCGCGCTGCGCGGCTGTCAGCCAGACCACGGCGTCGAACGCGCCGGCCACGTCCAGCCAGCGCTGCCAGAGCGGGAGGATCGGCGCATCGGGAGTGTAGGGCTCTCCGATATGGGCGGTGTGCGTCGTGTGGACGAGCTTCGCCGGGGAATCCCAGCCGACGAGCAGCTCCCCCAACTGTCGCGCCTCGATGATCACGACGGGCGCGAGGTCATCGCCCGTCGTCGCCAAGATATGATCGAGCCAGGCGCGGTACAGGGCTCCGAACCCGTCCAAGACCCCCGCCACCGCGCCGTCCGCCGCACGCACGACCACGGGTGCCGTGCTCAAGTGCCAGTCCGGGTCGCCCACGATCACGGGCAGTTCGATGATCGGGTCGGTCGCGGGAATCGATCGATACTCCAGGGCGGGATCCGGTTCGCCCGCTCGAGCGGCCGCCCGCAGCCAAGACGGGTCAGCGACCGCCTCGTCGAAGAGATTGCGCAGCCGGTCGGGACGATCCAGCTCACCACGACGGATGAACTCCGCGCGATGCGCGTCGTGATCCGCGACAGCACCGGGATCCACCGTCAGCAGCTCCACGGCGATCCCCGCTCCGACGAGGTCGCGCGCGCGACCGAGCACGGCGCGGCAGAATCCGCCGTCCAGATCCGGGATCAGTCGGGACGCAAGCACGAAGCACCTGACCGCAGGCGCGGCCAGGTGCTTCGACGAGTTCACTCCCACTCGATGGTCCCCGGCGGCTTGGACGTGACATCCAGCACGACGCGGTTCACATCGCGCACCTCGTTGGTGATGCGGTTGGAGATCTTCGACAGCACGTCGTACGGCAGACGCGACCAGTCGGCGGTCATCGCGTCTTCGCTGGAGACGGGACGCAGCACGATCGGGTGACCGTAGGTGCGGCCGTCGCCCTGCACGCCCACTGAGCGGACATCAGCGAGCAGCACCACCGGGCACTGCCAGATCTCGTTGTCGAGACCAGCGGCCGTGAGTTCCTCGCGGGCGATCGCGTCGGCGTCGCGGAGCAGGTCCAGTCGGTCCTGCGTGACCTCGCCGATGATGCGGATACCGAGACCCGGACCGGGGAACGGCTGACGCGAGACGATCGCCTCCGGCAGACCCAGCTCGCGGCCGATAGCGCGGACCTCGTCCTTGAAGAGGGTGCGCAGCGGCTCGACGAGCTCGAACTGCATGTCCTCCGGGAGGCCGCCCACGTTGTGGTGGCTCTTGATGTTGGCGGTGCCGGCACCGCCGCCGGACTCCACCACATCGGGGTAGAGGGTGCCCTGGACGAGGAACTTGATCGGCTCGCCGGACTCCTTGGCCTCATCGACCAGCTGGCGCTGCACGGCCTCGAACGAGCGGATGAACTCGCGGCCGATGATCTTGCGCTTGGTCTCCGGGTCGGTGACTCCGGCCAGCGCGTCCAGGAACTGCTGACGGGCATCGACCGTGACCAGACGAACGCCGGTGGAGGCGACGTAGTCGTTCTCCACCTGTTCGCGCTCGCCCTTGCGGAGGAGGCCATGGTCCACGAACACGGCGATGAGCTGGTCGCCGACGGCCTTGTGCACCAGCGCGGTGGAGACGGCGGAGTCGACGCCGCCCGAGAGCGCGGAGATCACGCGAGCCGAACCCACCTGAGTGCGGATGCGCTCGACCTGCTCGGCGATCACGTTGTCGCTGTTCCAGTCGGCGGGAAGGCCGGCCGCACGGTGCAGGAAGTTCTCGATGATCGCCTGACCGTGGGTCGAGTGCTTCACCTCGGGGTGCCACTGCACGCCGTAGAACTTCTTCTCGTCATTGCTGAACGCGGCGACGGGCGCACCGGCGGTCGAGGCGTTCACGGTGAAGCCCGCGGGTGCCTTCGCGACCGAGTCGCCATGGCTCATCCACACGTTCTGCTCCACGGGCACACCCTGGAGGATGACGCTGTCGGTGCTGGTGGTCGCGTCGGTCGCGCCGTATTCGCGAAGACCGGTGGCGGCCACCTCGCCGCCGAGAACCTGGGCCATGTACTGGAACCCGTAGCAGATGCCGAGCGTCGGAACCTCGAGATCGAACACCGCCGGGTCGAGCTTCGGAGCACCCTCCTCGTACACCGACGACGGACCGCCGGAGAGGATGAGTCCGAGCGGGTTCTTCGCGGCGATGTCTGCTGCCGTCGCGGTGTGCGGCACGATCTCGCTGTAGACGCCGGCTTCGCGCACACGACGTGCGATCAGCTGCGCGTACTGGGCGCCGAAATCGACGACCAGAACCGGCCGCTGCGCGGTTTCGGGGGTCTCGGTCACTTGCTGCCTTCCGTGGCTGGAGCGGGGGAAACGGTTGCGGATGCGACCTCGTCGGCCTCGCGCTTGGCGAGGTAGGCCTTCACGTCGCGGGCGACCCGCGTCTCCATGAAGAAGGAGAGGAGCGGAATGACGCCGCCCAGCGCGAGCATGATGAAGCGCGGGAACTGCCAGCGCATCAGGGACCAGATGCGGAAGCACGCGAAGAGGTACACGACGTAGAACCAACCGTGGACCACGAGGATCGCGAGCGACACGTTGAAGCCCTGGCCCGTCGATTCCAGGCCGTTCGCGGTCTCAACCACGGGCTTGAGCGCGATCAGGCCGGACGGGTCACCGAGGAACAGCTCCAGATGGATCGGCGTGTACTTCAGCACCATCTCGATGCAGAGCAACAGCAGGAAGACACCCGTGATGATGGATGCGATCTGGTAGAACTTCAGCGCTCCGCGGATCGCCGGGAAGGTGGCGAGTTTGGGTGCGGGCATGCTCCTAGTCTAGCCGCTCGTTCCTGAGCACTCCTCCCCGCCAGCGCCTTCCCCTGACCCCCTCCGCGACCCTTGCCGGCACCCATGTGTGTCCGTGTGCACCCGTATGCACCTCGCGGATCATGGGGTGACGTTTTCGCAGGCGCGTCAGGGCGTGCGACGAAGAACCGCGGCGGCCTGGCGAGCAGCACCGAGGGCGACGTACTCCGCGGGGGCGGGCACCTCCACCGGCAGACCGAGGACGGCGGGAGCGATCGACTGCACGGCCGCGGACCGCGCGCCGCCACCGATCAACAGCACCCGCTGCAGGGGCACAGCGAGGTCTCGGAGCGCGTCGAGACCGGCGGCGAGACCACCCAGCATCCCCTCCACCGCGGCGCGTGCGAGGTTCTCACGTGTGGTCGACGCCAGCGTCATCCCGGTGAGCGAGGCCGTCGCGTCCGGCAGGTTCGGCGTGCGCTCCCCCTCGAAGTACGGCACGAGCGTGAGCCCGCCGGCACCCGGCTCGGATGCCAGGGCGAGGGTGCTCAGTTCGTCCACGTCCACCCCGAGCAGCGCCGCCGTCACGGTGAGCACGCGAGCGGCGTTGAGGGTCGCGACCAACGGGAGGAAGGCACCATCCGCCGAAGCGAATCCGGCGACGGTTCCCGACGGATCGACCGTGCGCTCGGCGCTCACCGCGAACACGGTTCCGCTCGTGCCGATCGACACCACGGCATCGCCGATTCCGGCGCCGACGCCCAGCGCTGCCGCCGCGTTGTCGCCGGCGCCGGGAGCCACCATGGTTCCCAAATTGAATCCGGCGTCGGTCGTGGCAGTCACACGCACGGATTCGTCGGCGCGAAGAACGCGCGGCAGCACGGCATCGTGACCGAGAGCGGCAACGAGAAGCTCGCGGTCGTAGTCGTCGGTCGCGGGATCCCAGTATCCGGTGCCGGAGGCGTCCGAGCGATCGGTGACCAGCTCCTCGAGTTCCGGCCCCCTGGGCGACGATCCACGCGGACCGAAGCCCCGCAGGCGCCAGGTGAGCCAATCGTGTGGGAGAGCCACAGCTGCCACTCGTGCGGCAGCCTCCGGCTCGGCATCACGCAGCCACCGCAGCTTCGTCGCGGTGAACGAGGCCACCGGCACCAGCCCCGTGCGCTGCGCGAGGACTTCCGCTCCGAACTCGGTGATGAGATCCTGCGCGGCACCAGCGGAGCGCGTGTCGTTCCAGAGCAGGGCCGGACGGATCACCTCGCCATCCGCGTCCAGCACCACCATCCCGTGCTGCTGCCCACCGACCGAGACGGCCGTGACGTCCGACACACCGCCCGCATGGGCGATCGCCTCCGCCAGCGCCCGCCACCAGTGGGCGGGATCCACCTCGGTGCCGTCGGGGTGGGCCGCCCGCCCCTGGCGGACCACCTCCCCCGTGACGGCATCGACGATGACGATCTTGCAGGACTGCGTGGACGAGTCGATGCCCGCGACGAGCACCTGCTCAGCCACGCGCACCCATCAGGTGCTCAGCGGCGAGCTGCTGCAGACGAACGAAGCCGAATCCGCGACCACCGAAGTAGGTGTTCGCGTCGAAGTCCTCGTAGGCGGAGCGGTCGGCGAGCAGGTCGTCGTAGGTCTCGCCCTCGCCCAACGTGTTCTGACGCAGTTCGTCCACGCGCGCGGCGGCCAACGCCTCCTGCACCTCGGGGTCCGCACGGAACGCGCTCGCGCGCTCCTTCAGCAGCAGGTACATGCGCATGTTCGCGGCAGCGGAATCCCAGACACCGGTCTCGTCTTCCGTGCGGCTCGGCTTGTAGTCGAAGTGACGCGGACCGGTGTACGCCGGGCCGCCGTCGGCGCCGCCGTGCTCCAGCAGGTCGACCAGGGCGAAGGCGTTGTGCAGGTCACCGTGACCGAACACGAGGTCCTGGTCGTACTTGATGCCGCGCTGGCCGTTCAGGTCGATGTGGAAGAGCTTGTCGTGGTAGAGCGCCTGCGCGATGCCCGCGGCGAAGTTCAGCCCCGCCATCTGCTCGTGGCCGACCTCGGGGTTCAGGCCCACGAGCTCCGGGCGCTCCAGCGAGTTGATGAACGCCAGCGCGTGTCCCACTGTGGGAAGCAGGATGTCGCCGCGGGGCTCGTTCGGCTTCGGCTCGATCGCGAAGCGGATGTCGTAGCCCTTGTCGGTCACGTAGTCACCGAGCAGGTTGACGGCCTCACGGTAGCGCTCCAGCGCGGCACGGACGTCCTTCGCGGAGTCGTACTCGGCACCCTCACGACCGCCCCACATCACGAAGGTCTTCGCGCCGAGCTCGGCGGCGAGATCGAGGTTGCGCAGCACCTTACGCAGCGCGAAACGACGGACGGCACGGTCGTTGGAGGTGAAGCCGCCGTCCTTGAAGACCGGAGCGGAGAAGAGGTTGGTGGTGACCATCGGCACGATGAGGCCGGTGTCGGCGAGCGCGCCCTTCAGTCGGTCGATCTGCGTCTGGCGCTCGGCATCCGTAGAGCCGAAGGCGAAGAGGTCGTCGTCGTGGAACGTCAGGCCGTAGGCACCGAGTTCGGAGAGCTTCTCGACGGCGTGCACCACATCCAGTGCCGGCCGGGTGGGTCCGCCGAAAGGATCGGCGCCGTTGTAGCCGATGGTCCAGAGACCAAATGAGAAGCGGTCTTCGCGTGTGGGGGTGGTCGTCATCGTCTCGCCCTTCGGGGAAATCAGTATATGTTGTGATGCACAACATATTGCGAGAAGATCGCGAGCGCAACCCCTGCCACACTGAAGTGTTCGCGAAGGAGGCACATGGATCAGGCGTCGACCACCCCGGGCAGCGACAACCTGCCCCGGCTGCTGACGATCCTCCATCGCGAGGGGGCGCGGTCCCGGGCGCAGCTGACCGCAGACACCGGCCTCAATCGGTCCACGATCGCCTCGCTTGTCGCGGCGCTGACCGAGGCGGGACTCGCGGTGGAGCACGACCCCGCGCAGACTCGTCGCGTGGGGCGCCCCTCCCCCGTGGTCTCCGCCTCATCCGACGTCGTCGCGATCACCGTCAACCCGGAGGTGGACGCGGTGCGCCTCGCCGCGGTGGGTCTGGACCTCACCGTCCGCGCCCGAGCCACCGTGGACCTGGACACCCCACCCACTCCCCAGCAGGTCGCCGACATCGTCGCGCGAACCGTCGCCGAGTGGCGCAGCGCGGACCTGTCCGACGCTCGGCTCGTTGGCGTGGGACTCGCAGTGCCCGGACTCGTCAGCGGCACCGGTGTCGTCGCGAATGCTCCTCACCTGGGCTGGGTCGATGAACCGCTGGCCGAACTCGTCGCCGGATCCAGTGGCCTTCCAGCGCGCGTCGGAAACGACGCATCGCTCGGCGCGCTTGCGGAGCATCGATTTGGCTCCGGGGCCGGCCGCAGCGATGTGGTCTACCTCAACGGCGGGCCCTCCGGCATCGGTGGCGGAATCATCACGGACGGGCGTCTGCTGCGCGGAGTGTCAGGGTTCTCCGGCGAATTCGGGCACATCGTGACCCCCTTCACCGCGCCTGCGGATCGTCGCACGGACACGGGAGCGTTCGAAGATGAACTGCGCGCGCCCGCGCCCGCGCCCGCAGCAAAGCATGACGAGGCGGATGAGCGAGCGCGACGGCGACGGATTCTCGCGGCCACCATCGCCACCGCAGTGTCGATTCTCGATACCGGTGTCGTGGTGCTCGGTGGAACGCTGGCGCCCCTCCTGGGCGACGGGCGCGAAGCGCAGGAGCTGCGCGACGAGATCGCCGCGCAGTGCATCCGTCCGAACGATCCGGCCTTCGCTGTGCTCCCCGCGGCCCTCGCCGATGATCGGCTCTTCATCGGTGCCGCCGAACTCGCTTTCGCCGACCTGCTCGCCGACGACGCCCTCCTCCCCTGACGCCCGCGCGCGTGGGTAAGGCGCAGACCACCCTCCGCGAGACTTCCGTCTGTGGGCGAGAATCGGCGCATTGCGGGAATTCTCGCCCGCAGACGGAAGTCTCACGGGATCAACGCCACGACACGCGTCAGCGCGACACGCGTCAGCGCGACACGCGTCAGTCGCGGACGCGGGGGCGGGAGACCTTTCGCGAGGCGGAGCGCGATCCGACGGCGCGCGGACGAGCCCAGAACCGACGACGCACGACGGGGATCGGCTGCGTCACCACGGCGTCCACGGTGCGGGAGCCGTCGATGGGCCCGACCACGGCGATCGGGGTCGTGTCCGTCCTGGGCTCCCCCGTGCGCACCGGCATCGCGGCAAGCGCGCGCCGGGCGTGAAGATACGCGGGCACCAGCACCACGACAGCACCGATCCACGCCAGCGGGTTCGACCACGCGACCCCGACATACCCCCACACCGCGCCCAGAGCGACGGCAGCGAGCACGCGCATGCCGAGTTCGATCATGCCGGTGATCGTCGGGATGATCGCGCTTCCGAGCCCCTGCAGCGCGCCGCGCAGCACGAACAGCACGCCAAGGATCCAGTACGCCACCCCGTTGATCATGAGGGTGATGGCGGCCAGCTCGGCGACATCGGCGGCACTGTCGCCGATGAACAGGCGCGCCATCGGACCGCCGAAGACGACCATCACCGCACCGAGCACCGCCGAGCCGATGAGGGTCATCCACACCGCCTGCACGACACCGCGACGGATGCGATCGGGGCGACCGGCGCCCAGGTTCTGCGCCACGAACATCGACGTGGCAAGTCCCAGTGACGCGAGGAAGGCGCTCGCGAGAGAGTCGACACGCATCGCCGTGGTGTAAGCCGCGACAGCATCGGCACCGAGGCCGTTGAGTCGAACCTGCACCGCGATGGCGCCGATCGAGATGATCGAGGCCTGGAATCCCATCGGCAGACCGAGGCGCAGATGCTCGCGGACGTCGTCGGAGGTGATGCGCCAGTCCTCGCGCTTCAGGTGCAGTTCAGGCAGACGTGCCTTCACATACAGCAGGCACAGCAGCACCGACACCAGCTGCGAGATCACGGTGGCAAGCGCCGCGCCGGCAACGCCCCAGTCGAACACCGCCACGAAGACCACGACAAGCAGCACGTTCAGCAGGCACGCCAGGACGAGGAACACCAGCGGCGTGCGGGAGTCGCCGATCGCACGGATGGCGGCGGAGAGGAAGTTGAAGAACATCGTGGCACCGGTGCCGAGGAAGCTGATCACCGTGAAGACCGTGGCCTCCGGCATCAGGATCTCCGGGGTGTTCAACATCCGCAGCGCCCATTCAGAGAAGAACGGAGCGGCCGCGGTGATCAGCAGGCTGACGATACCGGTGAGGATCGCACCGGTGGCCACGGACCGCCGCACCGCCGCAGCGTTGCGTGCACCGTAGGCCTGTGCGGTGGGGATGGCGAAGCCGGCTGTCATTCCCCAGGCGAAACCGAGCAGGAAGAAGATGAAGCTGCCCGTCGCACCGACGGCGGCGAGCGAGTCGACGCCGAGGTGCCGACCGACCACCACCGTGTCGACGAACTGGTAGAGCTGCTGAACGGCGTTGCCGATGAGGAGGGGGATGGTGAATGCGAGGATGACGCGCCAGGGGCTGCCCGCGGTAAGCGACTGGGACATGACACTTTCTGGGAGAGGGAGTCGGATCGGGGGCGGGCATCCGCCGTCACCGAGGGAACCGATTCCGGGGGGCGGAAATCGGCCGGTGGGCGGGTGGTCCGTTGCCGCTCGAGCAGGCGACGGCGTACCGCCGCTCGTCGGGACCGCTTCTATGCTCCCACGATCCGACCCCAGAACGAAACGATTCGATCCCTCATTTTCCGGGCAAATGGATCGTGACAACTCGGACGTTGCGTTAGTGTTCGTGTGCGCCCTCCGACGCGCACGCCCCCGATCGTGGCAGGCCCGCCCGGTCCGAACTGGAGACTCGCCATGACGACCTCTGTCGCGCGCTACCGCGCCCAGCCGACCGTGCTCACCGCGCTGCGCACCCCGCGTCTGCTGGTGCGCGAGGTGCTCGCGGGACTCGTCGTTGCGCTGGCACTCATCCCCGAGGCGATCTCGTTCTCCATCATCGCGGGCGTCGATCCGAAGGTGGGCCTGTTCTCGTCGTTCATCATGGCGGTCACGATCGCGTTCGTCGGCGGACGGCCGGCGATGATCAGCGCGGCGACGGGAGCCGTCGCCCTCGTCATCGCACCGGTGATGCGCGAACACGGCATGGACTACTTCATCGCCACCGTGCTGTTGGCGGGTGTGCTCCAGATCGTGCTGGCCCTGCTCGGAGTTGCCCGCCTCATGCGCTTCATCCCGCGCAGCGTCATGGTCGGCTTCGTGAACGCCCTCGCCATCCTCGTGTTCCTCGCCCAGCTGCCGCACCTGATCGATGTGCCCTGGACCGTCTATCCGCTGGTGGCGGCGGGCCTGCTGATCCTGGTGTTCCTGCCGCGCTTCACGCGGGTGATCCCGGCACCACTGGTGTGCATCGTGCTGGTGACCGGCGCGGTGATCCTCCTGAACCTGAACGTGCCGACCGTGGGCGATCAGGGCGAGCTCCCCCGCAGCCTTCCCGAGCTGTTCCTTCCCCACGTGCCGCTCACCATCGAGACTCTCTCGATCATCGGGCCGTATGCCCTCGCGATGGCGCTGGTCGGTCTCATGGAGTCCCTGATGACGGCCAAGCTCGTTGACGACGTCACCGACACGCGCTCGAACAAGACGCGTGAGTCCTGGGGTCAGGGAGTCGCGAACATCGTCTCCGGCTTCTTCGGCGGCATGGGAGGCTGCGCGATGATCGGACAGACGATGATCAACGTGAAGGTATCGGGGGCGCGCACGCGCATCTCCACCTTCCTCGCCGGGGTGTTCCTGCTGATCCTGGTCGTCACTCTCGGCGACATCGTCGCCGTGATTCCGATGGCCGCCCTCGTCGCGGTGATGATCATGGTGTGCGTGGCGACGTTCGACTGGCACTCCATCACCCCCGCGACGCTGCGGCGACTGCCGAAGAGCGAGACCGCCGTGATGGTGATCACGGTGACCGCTGTCGTGGCGACGCACAACCTGGCGGTCGGCGTCATCGCCGGCGTGCTCGCCGCCAGCGTGATGTTCGTGCGTCGGGTGGCGCACCTCGTCGAGGTGCAGCGAGTGGTCGCCACTGATGCCGACGGTGAGGTCGCCCGCTACGCTGTTACCGGCCAGCTGCTGTTCGCCTCCAGCAACGACCTCACCACGATGTTCGAGTACGCCACCGACCCGAATCGTGTGGTGATCGACCTCAGCGGCTCGCACATCTGGGACGCGTCATCCGTCGCCGCTCTCGACGCCATCGAGACCAAGTACGCGCAGCACGGCACGACGGTGCAGATCATCGGAATGAACCCCGGGACCAGCGCGTTTCACGCCCGCCTCTCCGGCGGTCTGGGCTAGGCGGACTGCTGAGCGCGCCACTCCTCGGCCAGGATGGCGTAGGTGTAGCCGTCGATCCAGCCGAGCTCCGCATGCCAGGAATCCCGCACCCCGTGCTGTTCCCGTCGCATCCCGAGCTTCTCCATCACGCGCCAGGAAGCGGTGTTGTCCGCGTAGCATCCCGCAGTGACCCGATGCACCCCCAGCTCGTCGAAGGCGAGCGCGAGCAGCGCCCGTCCGAGCTCGGTGGCGTATCCACGTCCGGCATGCGCCGGATCGATGAGGTATCCGATGCCTGCTTCCGCGCCGCGCCACGGACCGTCGGGCACATGACTTTGGCCCATGGCATCCGTGAGCCACAGCGAAGCGGTCCCCACCACATCGTCGCCTCGGAAGGCGACGGCCGAGTGGTCATTCGAATCGGCGATGGCGTCCAGCCAGTTCTGGCGGAAGACGTCCGGTTCCACCTCGGTCCGGATCAGCCACTTCGTCACCGCGGGGTCGTTACGCCAGACGAGCACACGATCGAGGGCCTGCTCGGTGGGCAGACGAAGTTCCAACGCACCCGCGGGGCGCGGCCAGACGATGCCGGGAGTGGTCATGAGTCCTGTCTAGCAGGGTCGGCTGCGCGAGGCTGAATCCGGCTGCACCGTGATCGGCCGCACCCGCCTAGCGGCTCCCGCCTTCGCCGCCCAACGCGTCCGGATCGATCGCCAGCAGGCGGAGCAGCGCCTCGCGTCCGCCGGGCGTCACGATGACGGCGCGGCTGGTCTTCGATCGACGCGCCCACTCCCGGGTGAAGAACACGTCCGCGAGATGTGCCCCCACCCCACCTCCGAGGTGCACGCGCCGTTCGGTCCAGTCGAGGCAGGCACGAGTGGAGGAACGCCGCCCGGGAACGTAGGGCGCGTCCAGTTCGTCCTCCAGCCAGGATCGTCCGCGGTCGGTGAGGTCCAGTGCACCGTCATCGAGCACGCCGCGCTCGATCAGCGCGTCCGTCACGGCCACACCGAGGGCACCCGCGAAGTGGTCGTAGCAGGTGCGGGCGCGTGCGAGACCCGCCCTGGTGGTCGCCTGGCGCCAACTGCGCACCGGTGCAGCAGGCCTCCGCCCGAGCGCGGCGACGGCCTCCAGCGTCGAGGCGACCTCGGAGCTCGCCAACCGCACGTAGCGGTGACGACCCTGACGATGCTCCGCCAGCAGTCCGAGATTCACCAGCCGGTTCAGGTGCTCGGTGGCTGTCGATGCCGCCACCCCGGCATGGTCGGCGAGCTCGCGCGCCGTCCACGCCCTCCCGTCCATGAGCGCGACGAGCATGTGCGCTCGTGTCGGTTCCGCCATCGCGGCCGCGACTGCCGCCAGGTTCTCCGCCGTCACCGCTCCAGTGTTCCACGGCCACGGTTCGGGCTCGACCGAACGGTCTGACCGCAATGATGCCGACATGGAGATTCTTCATGACCCGGCATTCACCGTCGTCCGCGTCCCGGAGGGGCCGAGCGGAATGGCGTGGCTGCGCGCCCACGTGGCCCGCTTCTCCGAGGGCGAGGACCATCGACGTCGGCGAGGTCTGGCCGTCCGACTCCTGGAGGAGATCGATCCCGCTTCCCTCCGACGTCCCGGCCACCCGGTGGCCGCGCTCGCGAGCGCGCTGGGGCTCCCGCCGACGGTGAGCGCGGACGTCGAGCTCGCCGCCGCCCACTACCAGCCGCACGATGGCACGACTCCCGAAGCCGACGCCGCCGTCGCCCGGCTGGTGAGCGCGTGCGGTGGTGCCTGGAGTGAGGACACCGCGGCACGGATCGGTCTGCTGGTGCAGGCCTGCGCCGCGACGCGGGCGTACATCGCCGGGGCCGAGACCCCGGTGCCGGCGACGCGACGGGTTGCGCCATCCGGGGAGGAGATCCTGGTGAGCCTGCGCGATGCGCCCTTCGGGGCGGGCCGGCACGCCTGCCCGGGCGAGGCGCACGCGCGCGCGATCGCCGATGGCGCGACGGTCTTCCGAAGGCTGCATCACGCGGATGAGCCCCTGCTGCTTCCCAACGCCTGGGACGTCGCTTCGGCGGCCGTTCTGGTGCAGGAGGGATTCGCCGCGGTGGGCACGACCAGCCTCGGCGTGGCGGCGACGCACGGCAAGCCCGACGCCGCCGGAGCCACGCGGCGCGAGACGCTCGCTCTGGCACGCTCGCTCGTGGAGCTGTCCGTGCCTATCAGCGTCGACGTCGAGGCCGGATTCGGCGCGAACCCCGCGGAGCTGGCGAGGGAGCTAAGCGCGATCGGCGTCGCCGGCGTCAACCTCGAGGATGGTCGCGGCACCGACCTCGAATCCGTCGCGGTGCAGTGCGCCCTGATCTCCGCATTCAAGGCGGCCGCACCAGAGCTCTTCGTCAACGCCCGTGTCGACACGGACTGGCTCAGCGTTCGGACATCGGAGACGACGATGCGCGCCCGCGCCTACGCCGACGCCGGAGCAGACGGCGTCTTCGTTCCGGGGCTCCGCGCGCCGGACGAGATCGAGAATCTCGTGCGCACGCTTGGTGAGGTGCCGCTGAATCTCCTCGCAGAGTTGCCGTTCGACCGACTGCGAGACCTCGGTGTTCGTCGCGTCAGCACCGGATCACTCCTCTTCCGAAGCGCCCTGACCCAGGCTGCGCGCACCGCGGTCGCGTATCGCACCGGCCAGGCGATCCCGGAGGCGATGTCTTACGACGACGTGGAAGGTGCCCGGCTGCGCTCTCGTCGGTGAGAGCGGCGCAGACGCGAACGGCCCGGGAGATCACTCTCCCGGGCCGTTCACGACACGATCACTTGCGGTAGTTGGGCGCCTCGACGACGATCTGCACGTCGTGCGGGTGGCTCTCCTTGAGGCCGGCCGCCGTGATGCGGACGAACTTGCCCTTGGCCTGCAGCTCCTCGATGGTGCGCGCGCCCACGTAGAACATGGACTGACGCAGGCCCCCGACCATCTGATAGGCGACGGCGGCGACCGGACCGCGATACGCCACCTGACCCTCGATGCCCTCGGGGATCAGCTTGTCGTCACTGGGGACGTCCGCCTGGAAGTAGCGATCCTTGGAGTAGGACGTCTTCTTGCCACGCGTCTGCATCGCACCGAGCGACCCCATGCCGCGGTACTGCTTGAACTGCTTGCCGTTGACGAAGACCACGTCTCCGGGCGATTCGTCGGTACCGGCGAACAGCGAACCCATCATGACGGTGTCCGCACCGGCGACCAGCGCCTTGGCGATGTCACCGGAGTACTGCAGACCGCCGTCGGCGATCACCGGAACGCCCGCGGGCTTCGCGGCCTTGGCGGCCTCGTAGATCGCCGTCACCTGCGGGACGCCCACACCGGCCACCACGCGGGTGGTGCAGATGGAACCGGGACCCACGCCGACCTTGACGGCGTCGGCACCGGCATCGACGAGCGCCTGCGCGCCCTCACGCGTTGCCACATTGCCGCCGACGATGTCGATCGCGTCGAACGTCGAGTCCGCCTTCAGGCGCTTGATCAGGTCGACCACACCGGCGGAGTCGCCGTTGGCGGTGTCGACGACGATGACGTCCACACCTGCATCGCGGAGCGCCTCGGCACGCTGCCAGGCCTCCCCGAAGAAGCCGATGGCCGCGCCGACACGAAGGCGGCCCTGCTCATCCTTGGTGGCGAGCGGATACTTCTCGCTCTTGTCGAAGTCCTTGGTGGTGATGAGGCCGGCGAGCTTGCCCTCGTCGTCCAGCAGTGGGAGCTTCTCCACACGGTGCTTGGCGAAGATCGCCAGCACGTCCTCGGCGGGGATGCCCACGGGAGCGGTGATGAGCCCCTCGCTCGTCATGACATCCTTCACGCGAGTGACGGAGTTGTCGCTGACGAAGCGCATATCGCGGTTGGTGACGATGCCCACCAGGTGCCCGGTCTCATCGACAACGGGCAGACCCGAGATGCGGTACTTGGCGCAGAGCGCATCCACCTCGGCGATGGTGGCGTCCGGAGTGGTCGTGATGGGGTCCGAGATCATCCCCGACTCGGAGCGCTTGACGCGGTCCACCTGCGTGGCCTGGTCTTCGATCGACATGTTGCGATGCAGAATTCCGATGCCGCCCTGACGAGCCATCGCGATGGCCATGCGCGCCTCGGTCACGGTGTCCATCGCCGCCGAGAGCAGGGGGGTGGCGACCGTGATGCGGCGCGTCAGTCGCGAGGAGGTGTCGGCCTCACTCGGGATCACATCGGTGTGCCCCGGCAGCAGGAGCACATCGTCGTAGGTCAGTCCGACGAAACCGAAGGGATCATTCTGTTCCATGTACGGGGAGCTCCTCTCGCGCCGATGGGCGCAGATCATGCGGGGGTCAACGGCGACGGCTACGGGCTGGTGACCCGTTCTGATGATTCTAAGCGTCCGCGGGGAGCGAAAAATTCCCGGCGTGGCGCGGTCCAGTCCACTCCTCCAGGCCACTTGGCTTTTCGCTCCGCAACGAGCCATTTCGATTGCAATCTGTCCACAGAACGCCTCAATGCTGGATCAATTGCTCACTGGCGTCTACGCTCGTCGCAATCAGTGTCGATGCATCCCGATGCTTCGCGCCCGACACGAAGGAGGGTTCGTGGGCTCCACGACTCCCATGGCCAGGCCCCGCCGTAAGTGGCAGGTCCTGTTCATCGCTGTGATCTTGGCCGCTGTGGCCGTGTTCGCATCCGTATTCGCCGCAGCCGGCAGTGCTCGTGCTGACGAATCCCCCGACGGACAGACCGTCACGGATTTCGTTGTCAAGGGATTCATCACCTATGAGGAGAAGCCGCTGGAGGGCGTGAAGCTCTCGATCGACGGAAACGGCTTCTCCGGCGAGACCGAGACCGATGCCGAGGGCGCCTGGACGCTGTACGTGCCGGAGAAGGCCGAGTACACCCTCACCGTCGACGAATCCACCCTGCCCGACGGTGTGATCGTGGCCGACGGCTCTGAGAAGGAGGTGGTCTTCAAACTCACCAACACCGTCCGCATCAACATGTTCCTCGGTGAGGGCGAGCGGGTCACCGAGTCCTTCGCCGATCAACTGCTGGTACGCATCTCCAACGGCCTGCAGTTCGGCCTGCTGCTGGCGCTCGCCGGCATCGGCGCTGCCCTGATCTACGGCACGACCGGACTGTCGAACTTCGCACACGGCGAGCTGGTCACGTGGGGCGCTTTCGTGTCGCTGGTGTTCACGTCCTTCTGGAGCCTGCCGCTGTGGGCCGGGCTCATCGCCGGTGTGATCGGCGGTGCAGCACTCGGGCTGGCGTTGGATGCCGGACTCTGGCGGCCCCTCCGACGACGAGGACTCGGTGTGGTGCAGCTCATGATCGTGAGCATCGGCCTGTCGCTGACGCTGCGCTACGTGATCCAGTTCTTCATCGGGGGTGGCACCTTCCAGCTGGAGGGCGCGAACATGGCGCCGATGAAGTTCGGTCCGATCGCGCTGAGCTGGGTCGACATCATCAGCATCGTCGTCTGCATCGTGTGCATCGGCGCGGTGGCGTTCTTCCTGACGCGCACGCGGCTCGGAAAGGCCACGCGCGCCATCTCCGACAACCCCCAGCTCGCCGCAGCCTCCGGCATCAACGTTGACCGCGTCATCCGCATCGTGTGGGTGATCGCCGGCATGCTCGCCGCGGTCGCCGGCATTCTGTGGGCGTACTACCGACCGGGCATCACCTGGAACATGGGCACCGGCATGCTGCTGCTCATCTTCTCCGCCATCACTCTCGGCGGCCTCGGCACGGCCTTCGGCGCACTGGTCGGCTCACTCATCATCGGTCTGGTGGTCGAGGTGTCCACCCTGTTCGGCGTGCCGAGCGACCTGAAGTACGCCAGCGCCCTCGTCGTGCTGATCATCATCCTCCTGGTACGGCCGCAGGGTCTGCTGGGCCGCAAGGAAAGGCTGGGCTGACGGATGAACATCCTGAGCATCCTCAACGATGCGGCAAGCTATCTGCTGCAGCCGACCACGCTGGCGTTCGCGCTGGCGGCCACCGGCCTTGCCGTGCACTTCGGATTCACCGGCCTGCTGAACTTCGGCATGGCGGCCTTCATGGCCCTCGGCGCATACGGCTACGCCATCTCCATCGTGAGCTTCGGTCTGCCCTGGTGGACCGCCATGCTGGTGGGCATGCTGGCTGCCGCCGTCTTCGCGGTGGTGATGGGAATCCCGACGCTGCGATTGCGTGCGGACTATCTCGCCATCGTCACGATCGCGGCAGCGGAGATCGTGCGCTACCTTTTCCTCACCGAGAGCTTCACCGACTTCACGGCCGGTTCCGGCGGGCTGAGCGGATACGCGCGCGCCTTCATCGACGCGAGTCCCCTGGCCGCGCTGCCCAGCGACATGAGAATCGGCTTCGGCCCGTTCAGCTACACGCCCAGCCAGCTCAGCACGATCCTGTTCGGTCTGTTCATGCTGGCGATCGCCATCCTGCTGGTGTGGGCGCTGATGCGCAGCCCCTGGGGCCGCGTCATCAAGGGCATCCGCGAGGACGAGGATGCTGTACGGTCGCTCGGCAAGAACGTCTTCGCCTACAAGATGCAGTCGCTCATCATCGGTGGCGTCATCGCCGCGGTGGGAGGCATCGTGTGGGTGATGGGGTCGGCCACAAGCCCCGGTCTTTACACCACGTCCACCACATTCCAGATCTGGACGATGCTGCTCCTCGGCGGTGCAGCCACCATCTTCGGACCGGCACTCGGCGCCGTCATCTACCTGGTGGCGCAGTCGTTCCTGTCCGGCCTGCTCAGCGGGCTGGCGAAGGCGGGCCTGCTCCCCTTCACCGACTCGCAGGCCAAGGTGCTGGTGCTGATCCTGCTGGGTCTCGTGCTGATGCTGATCGTGATCTTCCGCCCGCAGGGCATCCTCGGCAACAAGAGGGAGCTGACCTTTGTCAAGTGAGAACACCCCGGGAGCCGCGGCAGAGCCCGCGCCCGTGACCGGAAGCATCAAGCGCCCGAAGACCGTGATCGGTCTCGAGGGTGCGGCAGCGCCCGGCGTGAAGAAGGCGGACCCGATCCTCGTGATCGACAACGTCACGCGCCAGTTCGGCGGTCTCACCGCTGTCGAGGTGGATCACCTGGAGATCCCCCGTCACGCGATCACCGCGCTGATCGGACCGAACGGTGCCGGCAAGACCACGCTGTTCAACCTGCTGTGCGGCTTCGACAAACCAAACACGGGTCGGTGGGCGTACGACGGCACCAATCTCGCCGGCGTTCCCTCCTACAAGGTCGCTCGCATGGGGCAGGTGCGCACCTTCCAGCTCACGAAGGCGCTGTCGCTCTTGACCGTGCTGGAGAACATGAAGCTGGGGGCGCCCGGCCAGCGCGGGGAGAAGTTCTGGACGGCGATGCTGCCGTGGCTGTGGCGCGGCCAGGAGCGTGAGATCGAGGCAAAGGCGAAAGATCTGCTGGTTCGCTTCAAGCTCGACGCCAAGGAGCAGGACTACGCGGCCTCCCTCTCGGGCGGTCAGCGCAAGCTGCTGGATATGGCGCGCGCACTGATGAACGACCCCAACCTCGTGATGCTCGATGAGCCGATGGCCGGCGTGAACCCGGCGCTGACGCAATCGCTGCTGGATCACGTGCTCGACCTCAAGGAGCGCGGGATGACCGTGCTGTTCGTCGAGCACGATATGCACATGGTCCGTCACATCGCCGACTGGGTGGTCGTGATGGCCGAAGGCCGCGTGGTGGCGGAGGGTCCCCCCGAGACGGTGATGGATGACTCCGCCGTCATCGACGCCTATCTCGGCGCTCATCAGGACGTGGATCTGGGTGTCGTGACCGGACGGGTGCCCGGCGAACTGGACACGTCGGCCATCAAACTGTTGGACGAGATCGAGGCCGCTACGGAAGCCGCCGCCGCCGAGGGCGAGCCCGAGCGGCGCGGCGAAGAGGAGCAGAAGTGAGCGAGAACGCATCCGACGTCGTCGTGCAGATGAAGGACGTCCACGCCGGGTATCTTCCCGGGATCAACATCCTCAACGGTGCGAACCTCGTGGCCCGCAAGGGCGAGCTGATCGGCATCATCGGCCCTAACGGTGCCGGAAAATCGACGCTGTTGAAGGCCATCTTCGGCATGGTCAAGGTGCGCGGCGGTGAGGTCACCGTGAACGGGGAGAGCATCATCGGCCTGAAGGCCGACAAGCTCGTCTCACGCGGCGTCGCCTTCGTCCCGCAGACCAACAACGTCTTCCCCTCGCTCACCATCGAGGAGAACCTTCAGATGGGGCTCTTCCAGAACCCGAAGGCGTTCGCGGAGCGGTTGGAGTTCGTCACCGGTATCTTCGCCGAGCTGGGTGCACGTCTGAAGCAGCGCGCCGGATCGCTGTCCGGCGGCGAGCGGCAGATGGTCGCCATGAGCCGAGCGCTGATGATGGATCCGTCGGTGCTGCTGCTGGATGAGCCTTCCGCCGGCCTCAGCCCGGTGCGACAGGATGACGCCTTCATCCGCGTCAGCGACATCAACAAGGCGGGCGTGACCACGATCATGGTGGAGCAGAACGCCCGCCGCTGCCTGCAGATCTGCGACCGCGGCTACGTCCTGGATCAGGGCCGCGACGCCTACGAGGGCCCAGGGCGCGAGCTGCTCGTGGATCCGAAGGTCATCGCCCTCTACCTCGGTACCCTCGCGGAGGACGCCGCCTAGCCCCGTTGGGAGATGGAAAACGCACCCCCGATTGCGATCGGGGTGCGTTTTCCATCTCCCGGTGCGCTCAGGCGAACGTTTTCGCGTATGTCACGGAACGCCCGGTCTCCACGAATCCCAGGCTGCCGTAGAGCGCCTGGGCGCCGGTGGGACTTGCGTCGTCCACATCCAGCGTCGCCCTCGCGATCCCGGCTGCGTGCATGTCGCGCATGCTCCACGTTAACAGCGCCTTCGCGATCCCCCGGCCGCGCCATTCGCTCAGCACTCCGAGTTCATCTACCGTCGCGAAGGGGTATCCCGTGAGCGCCCATTCGTCCTCATCGGTTTCGACAGTGATCGCCCCGACGACAACCTCGGTGTGATCCGGCAACGTCGCCACAGCGACGGCGCTCCAGCCGGGGCGGAAGTCGTCCGATTTCTGGGCTTCGTCCCACTCCTCGCGCGAGGTCGGCTGGCTTCCCCAGTGGTCGCGAAACGCGGCGTTGATCGCGGCGCGCGCGGGTTCCGACCAGCGAGCGGCATACGGTTCTATCCGCAGGGCGGGGTCGAGCCTCACCTCCGGGATCGTCATCTCCAGGTCACGCTCCATCTCCAGCCACCACCGCGCCGGGACGAACCCCGCACGAGCGAAAACGGCGCGCTGTGCAGCGGCCTCGTGCTCCACCAGCGCGCTCAGCACTCCGGGAAGGCGCAGCGGAGAGCCCGCCAGGTGTTGCAGCCCCCTCCCCTCCTGCCACGCCAGGAGCTCGCTGCCGATGCCGCGACGGCGGTGTTCCGGATGCACATGACCGTTCAGGTGAACAGTCGCGATGGCCTCACCGCTGGCTTCGAAGTACGCCTCGCCGTAGGCCACCACCCGGCCCTCCACATCCACCGCAACGATTCCGTCCAGCTCCGGATCGAAGCCAACAGCGTCGAATCGACTCGCGATGTCGTCGAGATCGACGGCGCTGTCCGGGCTGTCGACCGCATTCACCGCGACCTCCAGGTCAAGCAGCGCCGGGAGGTCTGCTCGAGTCGCCGGGCGCCACGATAGGCCCGGCACCGGAGGTGGCGACACCAGAACCTCGGGACCCGTCACCCGCTCGGAGAGCGGTGAGGCGGGCAGCGAGCCAGCGCCGGCGGAATCAGACGTGCGATCGAGCATCATGTGCGTCCTTCATGGAAGAGGCCGATGGGGATGCCGAGCGTAGCAATACGAATTCTGGAAGTCGGATGTGAGCGCCGCACACCGCGTACAACGCGAGATGCCCCCGGTGAAGCACCGGGGGCATCTCGGGTGAAGCGTCTCAGTCGATGCGCTCGTACTGGTTGTCAGCCTTGTACTCGTAGACGCCGATGGCGGCAGCCTGCGGGTCGCCGGCCTCGTCGAAGTCGACGTCGCCAGAGTAGCCGTTGTAGTTGGCCACGCCACCGTCGTTGATGATCTTCGCGCAGTCGGCGAACGAGGTGCACTCGGTGCCGTCGCCGGAACCGCCCGAGACCTCCTGCATCTTGGCGGCAACGTCCTTGCCGTCGGTGGACTTCGCAGCCAGCGCAGCCAGCGACATCAGCACGACGGCGTCGTAAGCCTCAGCCGCGTACGTCCAGTCCTCGACCTTGGGGTTTCCGTCCGCGGTCCAGTTCGCCTGCAGGCGCTCGGTGAAGTCATCCGGCAGCTTCGGGCCGGCCTTCGTGCCCTTGGCGCCGGTCATGTCGATGGAGATCGCATCGGCACTGCCCGCCACGTACTGCTTCAGGTTGCCGTCCACCAGGTAGAAGTCCTTGGCCGTGAAGCCGGCGTTCACCAGCAGCGGGCCGATGGTCTTGAACTGGTCGTAGCTGACCACGGCGATCGCGTCGGGCTTGGCAGCAGCCACCGCGGAGACCTGCGAGTCGAACTGTGCGTCACCGACGTTGAACGACTCCTGCGCAACGACCTTTCCGCCGCTGGCCTCGAAGTTCGACGCGATGGCCTCGTTCAGACCGGTGCCGTAGGCGTCGTTCTGGTAGATGATCGCGAGGTTCTTCTTCTGGTCGTCGGCCATGACGCCGGCGAGCACCTCACCCTGGAGGAGGTCGCTGGGGGCCGTCCGGAAGTACAGGCCGTCGTCGTCGATGGTGGTGAAGTCCGGCGACGTGTTCGACGGCGAGACCTCGACGATGTTGGCCGCGACGTTCTCCGGCAGGACGATCTTCGTGACGGCGGACGATGCCGCACCCACGAGACCGGTGATCCCGGCGTTGCGCAGCGTGGTCATGCTGGCGTCGTACAGCTTGGAGTCGGTGTCACCCTCGTCGCCCTCAGTGAGGTCGATGGTGATGCCGGCCTTGGCCTCGTTGACTTCCTTGACGGCGAGCGAGGTGCCGCCCGACATGGGCGGGCCGAGGAACGCGAGCGAACCGGTCTTCGGCAACAGCGCACCCATCTTGAATGTGAGGTCCTGGGTGCTGCCCGAGCCCTCGGAGGGTGCCGCCGTCGATTCGCCGCCGGACGAAGCGGAAGGAGTGTCGCTGCTGCCGCCGGTGCTGCATCCGGCCAGCACGAGCGCGGACACTGCTGTCAGCGCCAGCCCGGCGAGCACCCGCGTGCGGCGCTTTCGCGTGAATTCGTACATAGTGTTCCTTTGCTCGAAACATGCGCGTCGTGCAATGACGCATCCGGATCGCTCCGGGTTTCCTGAAACACTATGGTGCGCGGGGGCTCGCGTGCGTATCAGACTGCTAACGATCCACAGCTTCGGCCTCGGCGCGCGCCACGGACGCGCGAGCGCGTCGTCCCGCCATCAGCGAATCGGTGACGAGGATCACGACCGCCACCCAGACGATGCCGAAGCCGATCCACCGCTCCGGCGGCATCGGCTCATGCAGGAGGAAGACGCCCACCAGGAACTGCAGGATGGGGGCGGCGAACTGCAGGATGCCGACCATCGTCAGCGGGATGCGGCGCGTGCCGATCGCGAACAGAAGCAGCGGCACCGCGGT
Organism: Microbacterium sp. ZW T5_56; assembly: GCF_044987425.1. NCBI lineage: Bacteria > Bacillati > Actinomycetota > Actinomycetes > Micrococcales > Microbacteriaceae > Microbacterium > Microbacterium sp. ZW T5_56. Next base: position 34,518 of record NZ_JBJDRI010000043.1, read on the forward strand.
GGTGATGCCGAGCCCCGCGATGAGCGCCACATGGCCGATCCCGCCCACACCGATCGTGATGCCGGAGGTGATGGCCACGACGACGAGCTGAATGATCGCGACCGGCAGCAGCCACACCGTCTCCAAGGTGAGGCCGCTGACCGCGTCCACGCTGGGCCCGATGCGGTTCTTCACCAGGCCATAGAAGCCGAAGGAGAACGCCAGGCCGAGAGAGATCCACGGCATCTCGCCGTAGCCGATCACGATGACGATCACCGCGAGCGCTGCGACACCGATGGCGGTCCATTGCAGCGCGCGCAGCCGCTCATGCAGCGCCAGGACGCCGAGCAGCACCGACACGATCGGGTTGATGAAGTAGCCGAGGCTGCTCTCCACCACCTGCCCGCCCTGGGCTGCCAGCACGAACAGCTGCCAGTTGATGTAGACGAGACCACCGCCGAGCGCCGTGAGGGCGGCGAGCTTCGGGTTGCGGAAGACGGCGATCACCCGCGACCAGCCCCGGGTGATGGCGAGTGCCACGAGACAGAACACCACGGAGAACACGATGCGCCAGGCGACCGTCTCCCACGCTCCGGTGGGCGCGAGGATGAGGAAGTAGATCGGGAGGACTCCCCACAGCAGGTAGGCCGAGAGGGTGCTTAGAAATCCAACGGTCTCGTCGCTGGTACGACGCTGCGCGGATGCGCTCATCACTGCTTCCTCCGGGAGTCGATGACGGGGGTGGGTGCGGTCTCGATGCGCTGCATCGGCCCGGTCGCGGTGGTGGGGATACCGCGCGCGAGTCGTCGTTCGCGCCGGCGGGCGCCGAGGGTGATGAGACTGTCCACCACCAGCAACGCCACCGCCGCCCACACGATTCCGAATCCGAGCAGCCGCTCGGGCGGCATCGGCTCCCCGAGGATCACAGCACCGGCCACGAACTGGATGATCGGCTCGATGAACTGCAGGATGCCGAGATAGACCAGCGGAACCCGACGCGTCCCAGCAGCGAAGAGGAGCAGCGGGAGGGCGGTGACCACACCCGACAACGGCACCATCGCCGTGTTGAGCGGACCTAGCGTTCCCCACTCGAGCCCGCGCGTGAGGGCGATCACCACGAGCTGGATCACCGCGATCGGCAGGGTCCAGAGAGTCTCCAGGCTCAACCCGCTGACCGCATCGACCCGCGCGCCGATCTTCTTCTTCACGAAGCCGTAGACCCCGAACGTCACGGCCATGAGCAGCGCCATCCACGGCACCGTGCCGTAGATCACCGACAGGACCACGACGGCGACGAGCGACAGCCCGAACGCCGCCCACTGCAGGGGGCGGAGGCGTTCATGGAAGAACACGATGCCCAACACCACGGAGATGATCGGCGTGATGAAGTAGCCGAGGCTGGAATCCAGCACGTTGCCGGTGGTGGCCGCCAGGGTGAACAGATACCAGTTCAGGTAGATGATCCCGGCGGCAAGCCCGCACAGCAGCAGCACACGTGGTTGGCGGATCACGGCCACGATGTTCGACCATCCGCGGGTGACGGCGACCAGGATCGCACAGAACAGCAGGGAGAACACCACACGCCAGCCGACGATCTCGTCGGCCTGCAACGGCATCAGCAGCAGGAAGAAGAGCGGAACGATCCCCCAGAGCACGTAGCTGCCTGACGCGTAGAGGATTCCCTTCCCGCGCTCCTCCGCCGGCGCGCGGTCCGTCATCACCTCAGCAGTCTACGGCTCCCCCTACCCCCGCCCCGCCCCCGCTCCCAT
>NZ_JBJDRI010000044.1:0-35591 GCF_044987425.1 Microbacterium sp. ZW T5_56
ACCACCACCACCACCACCACTGGTATCAGAATCTGCCGTTTCCCCCGGCCGCCGCTGCTGCTTCCGAGACCACCGCCCAAAGTGGTCTCAGCAACTGTCGTCACAGGCACCCGCACCCGCCGCATCTGAGACCGGGCGCAGGATGCCCGTCGCGAGTGGGATCATGGAGGGATGAAGATCCTCTCGATCCAGTCCGCGGTCGCTTACGGGCACGTCGGCAACTCCGCGGCCGTCTTCCCACTGCAGCGGATCGGCGTCGAAGTCCTCCCGGTCCCCACCGTCAACTTCTCCAACCACACCGGCTACGGCGCCTGGCGTGGACCACTGCTGGATCCGGAGCAGGTGCGCGAGATCATCACCGGCATCGAAGAGCGCGACGTGTTCGGCGGCATCGACGCTGTGCTCAGTGGATACCAGGGCGGGGAGGGCATCGGCGACGTGATCCTCGATGCCGTGGCCCGCGTGAAGGCGGCCAACCCCGACGCGCTGTACGCGTGCGACCCGGTGATGGGCAACGCGAAGTCGGGATGCTTCGTCGCACCCGCCATCCCCGTGCTGCTGCGCGAGCGGGTGGTTCCCGCCGCGGACATCATCACCCCGAACCAGTTCGAGCTCGGCTTCCTCACCGGCACCGAACCGGACTCGCTGGAATCCACGCTCGCCTCCGTCGATGCCGCCCGTGCGATGGGCCCGTCGATCGTGCTGGTGACCAGCGTGGAGCGCCCCGACCGTCCGGAGGGCACCATCGAGATGCTCGCCGTAGACGACTCCGGTGCGTGGATCGTGCAGACCCCGCACCTGCCGATGAAGGCCAACGGCTCCGGTGATGTCACGGCAGCACTCTTCACGGCTCACTACCTGGAGACCCGTTCCCCTGCCACCGCACTCGCGCGCACCGTGTCGAGCGTCTTCGACCTGCTGCAGAACACCCTCGACTCCGGGGAGCGTGAGCTGCAGCTCGTCGAGTCGCAGGAGGCATACGCCCACCCGCGTCTGCAGTTCGAGGTGACGAAGGTCCGCTGATCCGATCGATCAGCCCACGGGTTCCGCCGGGGGCACCGCCGTCGGCGGACTCGTGATCACCGCGCCGATCGAGGCGAGGATCACGAGCACGACGCCCACCAGTTCGAGCACGCTCAGGTGCTGCCCGAGCAGCAGGAATCCGGCCAGAGATGCGGTGGCCGGTCCCAGGCTCATCAGGATCGCGAACACCGAGGCCGGAATGCGCCGCAGCGCGATCATCTCCAGCGTGTACGGGATGGTGGAGCTCAACAGCGCCACCGCGAGGCCCAGGCCCAGCACCTCCGGCCGCAGCAGGACCCCACCCGCGGACACGATGCCGAAGGGCAGCGCGATGATCGCGGCCAGGGTCATCGCGAGCGCGAGTCCGTCGAGCTGGGCGAACTCCGCCCCGACCCGCGCGGACGCGAGGATGTAGCAGGCCCAGCTGACTGCCGCGCCCAGAGCGCAGATCACACCGACCGGATTCAGTGAGTCCCAGCCGCCACCGCCGAGGGCGATCACGCCCAGCAGGGCGATAGCCGCCCATACCCACGCCGACTTGCGTCGGGCGGCCAGGATCGACAGCGCGAGCGGACCGAGCACCTCGATCGTGACCGTGACGCCGAGGCTCAGTTCGGCCAGTGCGAGGTAGAACAGGCCGTTCATGAACGCCAGTGCGAGCGCGAAGAACACCACGGAGCGCCACTGCGCCGCGCTTCGTCCACGCAGAGACGGACGAGCGATCGCCCACAGGACGACAGCGGAGAAGAACAGGCGCAACGCCACCATGCCGAGCGGGCCCACCTGAGGGAAGACCATCACCGCGATCGCGGCACCGCACTCCTGGCCGATCATTCCGGCGCAGACGAGCGCGATGGCGGAGCTGGATCCGCCGCGCTTCACGAGCGTGCCCTCGCGGAAGCTTCATCGCATCCGCGCGTGAGCAGGCTCACCCCTGTGGCTGCGGGCACATGGCCCGGGCGGTCAGCGACTGGGCAAGCTCGGCCGCCGTCCACGGCATTCCCGTGTCCGGGGCAGTCTGTCCACTGGCGGCGGGTGCCTTCGATGCGACATCCGCGAGCTCGAACGCGAGGTTCTGAGCGATGTCGCCACCGCCCGTGCCGTTGTTCAGCACCACCGCGATGGTCAGTCCGGTCGCCGGATCGGAGAAGGCCGCCGTCGCGTACCCGGGCGCGGTTCCGGCCTGGCCGATGAGGCTGCCCGCGAAAATGGACCCACCCTTCGCTGCGTACCAGCTCGGCCCGTCGGGCGACACCACCATCGGCTCCGAGAACCGTGAATCCGGCATGGTTCGCTCGTTGCTCTTGCTGGCCAATGCCAGCGCGTAACGGCCGAGATCGGCAATCGTGCTGGTGGCACCGCTGTCAGTGAATCCGATGCTCGACGACGATTCCGTCACGTCGATCGACGCCTCGCAGACCCTGATGCCGCCCTCGCCCACCGGGGTGTAGAGGCCGCCGAGCGACGGCGAAGGTGCCGGCTTGGCTGCCGCCGGCGCGGGCAGCGCGGTGCCAGGGAGAGCTAGAGGCGTTGCCACATACTTGGCGATCAGCTCGGTGGCGCTGAGCCCCGACGCCTGCTGGAGGGCGAGGCCGAGGAGGATGTAACCGGTGTCGGCGCCATCGTACGCCGCGCCGGGCTCGACGCGCCCTGGGCGGCTGAGACCGAAGCTCGCAAGCTCGCGCGGCTGCCAGATCCGATCGAGCGTGGTGAAGTTCGTTTCGCGGAGCGCGCCGGGGACATTGGGGATTCCCGATGTGCCGTCGCACAGCATCTGGAGTGTGATTCCGTCGTACGCCGCTCCTGGGATGCCCACGACATAGGTGTTCACCGAGTCGTCCAGCTTCACAACCTTGTCGGCGGCCAGACCGAACAGAACGTCGCACGTCATCTCGCGTGTGACTCCGCCGGCCCGGAACGACATATCGGTGGTCACCTCAGCACCCGTCGAATCCGTGCCGATGCCCGCGACCCAGCTTCCGGACCACGGTACCCAGACGCCCACGATCGCGCCCGAGGCACCGAACTCCGCAGCAGTGCGGGTAACCATGTCCGTCATCTGCGCGACGGTCTCGGCAGGAAGCTTCCCTTCGGCCAGCGCGGGAACGTCGACCGTGGCGGCCTCTCCCGAGGTGCAGCCGGCCAAGACGGTCATGGCGAGCACCGATGCCAGGGCCGCAGCGGCGGCGCGTCGCATCGCGCGGGCGCGCGGAACTGTACGGATCACAAGGAGCAGTCTATGCAACCGCCCGTGAGCGGGCCGAGCGTACGCTGAGAGGGTGACCCACCAGTTCGATTCCTCCGTCATCACCGCTGTCCTCGCGCACATGAACGACGACCACACCGACGACAACCTCGTCATCGCGCACGCGTTCGGCGCCCCGGATGCCACCGCGGTGGAGATGACCGGTTTCGATGGCGACGGCTCAGACTGGAGCGTGCAGACGCCCGACGGAGTACGCGAGCTGCGCATCGCGTGGCCCGACGGACCCATCGATGAGCGTCCGGCCGTGCGCCAGCAAGTGGTGGCACTCTACGTCGCCGCCTGCAAGACGATGGGCGTGAAGCCCCGTCGGGCCGAGGGCTCCGGCCCGAGCCACTGATCGTTCCTGGGAACAACCTTCATCTGATGTGAAGGTTTTTAGGTTTGCCTTACACTTGCCGTATGGCCGACATCATCTCCCTCTCCACCGCCATCCGCGAGCGCTCTCACGGAGCGCACTCCGACAGCGAGGGTGCCGGCTTCATGTCCTCGCTGATGCGTGGCCAGGGCACGCGCGAGGACTACATCGCCCTCGTCGCACAGCACTACTTCATGTACGAAGCGCTGGAAGCAGCCACCGAGCGCATGCGGCACGACCCGGTCGCGGCCACCTTCATCAGCGAGAAGCTCACGCGAATGCCGGCACTCGAGGCCGACCTCGAGTTCCTGCTCGGCGCGAACTGGCGCGAGCAGATCGAGCCGCTTCCGGCCACACGCCGTTATGTGGATCGCATCAACCAGGTCGGCAGCGCCTGGGTGGGCGGCTTCGTCGCGCATCACTACACGCGCTACCTCGGGGATCTGTCGGGCGGCCAGTTCATCGGCAAGGTGATGGCCCGCCAGTTCGGTTTCGAGACCAACGGCATCGGCTTCTACATCTTCGGCGACATCGCCGACCCGTCCGCGTTCAAGGACACGTACCGCGAGCAGCTGGACGCCGCGCCCTGGGATGACGCCGAGAAGGAGCGCGTCATCGAGGAGGTCCTCGTGGCCTACCAGTTCAACACTGACGTGTTCGTCGACCTGCAGCGCGCGAAGGAATCCGCCGCGGCCTGAGGCCCGTCACTGCGTGCGGGATCCCCGATGGACGTTCATCATGAAGCGCCGCACGTCCGAGTCCACACGGATGTCGCTGGGGCGCAGTGGGCGCGACAGATACAGGCCCTCGAGCGAGGTCAGTCGGCTCAGCGCGACATAGGTCTGACCCGGCGCGAACGCACCGGAACCGAGATCGATGATCGCGCGATCATACGTCTTGCCCTGCGACTTGTGGATGGTGACCGCCCACGCGAGGCGTAGCGGGAACTGCGTGAACTCGGCGACGATCTCCCGGTTGAGCTTCTTGGATCCCGGGTCGTACACGTACCTGTAGCGCTCCCACACCACGGGCTCGACGTCGAACTCGTCGCCGTCAACGTCCACCCGCACGCTGTCGCCGGAGATGGCCGTCACGGTTCCGATCGTTCCGTTGACGTACCGCGGCGGCTCGGGAAAGGCCTGGGTGTCGTTGCGCAGGAACATGACCTGGGCGCCGATCTTCAGCTTCAGTTCCGCATCGGCCGGGTAGTTCGCCTCGCCGCGGCCGAAGTCGCCGGTGATGTCGGCGACCGCCGTCTGCTCTTTCCCCGTCAACGCGGCCAGATGACGCGCGTTGATGCGATTGACGATGTCGTTGCGGGTGGCCAGCGTGATGATCGGCTCGTCGGCGTCTTCCGGGGGCACCCGCGCGCCCGTGCGGTTCAGCACGCCCGCGATGTCGGCGGTGACCCGCCCGTAGCGCACCGCGTTCAGCATCGCCTTGAAGCCGTCGTCGGACTGCCGGTGGATCTCCACGAGCTCGCGCACGTGCAGTTCGGCACCATGCCGTCCGAGGTCGAGCAGACCGTCCGCGCCCGGATCCTCTCCCGACCACACATGCGCGTCGAAGAACCAGAATGACCGGTAGTGGTCGTTGACGTAGCGCTGCTCGTCCCCGCGGGGCGGCACCGGGGCGAGCTGATAGGGATCGCCGAACATCACCACCTGCACACCGCCGAACGCCTCGCCCCGACGGCCCCGCGCCTGGCGCAGTGAGCGATCGATCGCGTCCATGAGGTCGGCGTTGACCATGGAGATCTCATCGATGACCAGCGTGTCGATGGCGTTCAGGATCTTGCGCGTCGCGTCGTTCTGCTCGATCTCACCATCGGCGATGAGGCCGATCGGCAGGCGGAACAGCGAGTGGATGGTCTGCCCCTCCACGTTGAGCGCGGCGACACCCGTGGGAGCGCACACGGCGATCTGCTTGGCGGTGTTCCAGGCGAGATGCTGCAGCAGCGTCGATTTTCCCGTCCCGGCCCGACCGGTCACGAACACGTGCTCCCGGGTGTCCTCGATCAGCCGGAAGAGGGCTTCCTGCTCTGCGGACAGCGACGGGACGCTCACGTGACTCCTCGGTGACGATGATGGCGGTGTCGCGTGCCGGTGATCACCGTGCCCCCGCGATCCGGACGACCCTTCCATCGTAGGATCTCGACGGCTGCTGCACGCCCCCGACGGCCTGTGGAGATATCGATACGGTCCCATCACGGCGGTTTCGCACCGTGCGTTCCTAGACTGGCAGGGTGGGATTTCGGGTAAGGGGAGATGGCGATCGCCAGCGTCCTCTCGCGATGGATCTCACTCTCATCGCCGTCGCCGTGGTCGTGGTGGCCGCGGCCGGCGTGGTCGGCTACCGGTCTGCATACCAGTCGCTCTACAGCCCCAGCGCCTTCGTGGTGAACTACCTCGATCTGCTTGCCGGCGGACGCGCGGCCGATGCGCTCCAGGTGCCGGGCGTCGGCATCGACTCGTCCGACTTGGAAGCGGCCGGAGTAGACGTCGCCGCCTCCGACGCGCTGTTGCGAAGCACCGCACTCGCGCCGCTCACCGACGCGCGCGTGGTGAACGAGGAGTCGGACGGCGCGGTCACTCGTGTCAGCGTCGAATATCAGGCGGGCGGTCATCCCGGTACCACCGTGTTCGAGGTGGAGCAGGACGGGTGGATCGGATTCCTGCCGTCATGGCGCTTCGCGAAGACGCCACTCGCCGTGGTGGATCTCACCGTGCTCGGGGCGATGCAGTTCTCCGTCAACGGCTTCACGATGGACAAGCGTCAGGTGTCCGCGGCGGGCGTGGATGCGGATCCCGCGGCTCCGGTCCCGCTCCTCGTGTTCACCCCGGGTCTGTATTCCATCTCCGTCGACACGAGCATCGCGGCCACCCCCGGTGTCGCCGTCCTCGCCGACTCCCCGCTGACGCAGCTGCCGATCGAGGTGCAGGCACAGCCCACCGAGAGCTTCGTGCAGGTGGTGCAGGAGAAGGTCGACGGATTCCTCACCCAGTGCGCGCAGCAGCAGGTGCTCCAGCCGACCAGCTGCCCGTTCGGACGCTTCGTGCAGAACCGCATCGACGAGCCGCCCACCTGGAGCATTGTGAAGATGCCTCAGGTGACGGTGCTGCCGTCGGGCGCGAACTGGATCATCCCCAACACCGAGGGCACTGCGCACATCGAGGTGGATGTCACGATGATCGCCGACGACACCAAGGAACACCTCAGCGAGGACGTCCCCTTCGTGATCAATGGGACGATCACGATCCTCCCCGACGGCCGCGCATCGATCGTGGTCACCGGCCCCGACACCCGCTGACGGCTCGTCGCGAAACGAGGAGATTCACGCCCGTGCGAGTGAATCACGCCGGATCCGTCCTCGTTTCGAGGAAATCTCCTATTTCTGATCCACGTGGTCGCGCTCGGCGAGACGGGCGAGGCGCTCGTTGTACTCGGCCAGCTCCTGATCACCGGTGCGATCGGCGTGACGATCGCTGCGCTTCTGGGCGCGATCATCGGACCGACTCCACTGAATCGCCACCGTGATGGCGACGATCAGGGTGGGGATCTCGCCGATCGACCACGCGATGCCACCACCGATGTACTGATCCTCCATCGGGCTCGCCCCCCACGGACGCGCCATCGAGCCGTACCACTCGGCCACCATCAGCCCGGTGTTCATCATGATCGCGATGCCGAAGAACGCGTGCATGGCGGCCACCGCGATGAGGGTGATCAGGCGTCCGGCGTGCGGGAAGCGGTAGGGGATCGGGTCGACGCCGATGAGCGACAGCACGAACAGATAGCCCGAGATGAGGAAGTGGACGGTCATCCACTCGTGACCGAGGTGGTCGTACAGGGACCAGCGGAACAGGTCGGTGAAGTAGAAGACCCACAGCGAGGCGACGAAGATCGCCGCGGCGACGATCGGATGCGTGATGATGCGCGAGAACGGTGAGTGCACGGCCCACAGGATCCACTCGCGACCGCCACGCGTGCCGTCGGTGCGCTTGTGGATGGTGCGCAGCGCCAGGGTGACCGGGGCACCGGCCACGAGGCACAGCGGAATGGCCATGGTCAACAGCATGTGGCCGAGCATGTGCACGCTGAACAGGTAGTCGCCGTAGGCGTTGACCGGGCCGCAGGTCACCCAGAGCAGCAGGATCAGTCCGACAAACCAGAAGACGGTGCGATAGATCGGCCAGGAGTCACCGCGGCGGCGCAGTCGCACCACACCGGCCACGTAGAAGAACACGCCGAACATGATGGCGAGCGCCCAGAGGATGTCGACATCCCACTGAGTGAGCCAGCGGATCGGGGTGAGCTCGGGCGGGAGATCCGACCCCGTCATGATGCGCGCGGGCGTCTGCACCGGCGTCGGTGCCAGTCCGGTGGGCGGCTCAGAGCGCGCGAGAGCCGCGGCGATTCCGCTCGCGAGTCCCATCAGTGCGAGCTCCGCAGCCACGAGGGTCCAGAACGGCCCGCCCTTGCTGTCGGCACCGCTCTGCACGATGAGTCGGCGGCGATACATCGCCCCGGCGACTCCCAGCAGCACGAGCAGCGCTGTCTTGGCGAGCACCAGGATGCCGTACGGGGTGGCCAACGCCGACCAGTCGCCGATGGCGACATAGGCCCGCACCACACCCGACAGCGTCACCACGATGAACGCCACCAGCGCCAGCGTGGAGTAGCGGTAGAGAACGTCGACCATCCGCTTGCGCATCAGCGGGCGAATGATCACCAGCGTCAGCAGGCCGCCGACCCAGACGGCCGCGCCCACCGTGTGCAGCACCATCGCCGTGAGGGTGATGTTGTGGTTGGCGAGGTCTCCGGAGTGGCCCTGCGTGGCCATCGGCACCATCGCGGCGATCGCGAGCGCCGCCGTCACCGCCGAGACGAACCAGCCGCGCGCCGCGAAGGCGAGCACGGAGATCGCCGCGCCCGCGAGGGTGGTGATCAGCCAGGTGATGCCCGCCTCGGTTCCGAGGAAGCGTCCGAGGGTGCTGCCGAACGTGTCGTCGAGAGAGATCGGAGCGCCCACGGCGCTGGCGGAGCTGAAGATGCCGACCGTCGCCGCAGCGGCAGCGAAGACGGCCGCGGAGATGGAGGTGACATCCAGCGCACGCTCGAAGGACTTCTGTCCCGGCTTCAGCGCGAACAGGGCGATCACGACGGATCCGACCATGCCCGCACCGGAGAGGTTCACCACCAGTTTGGCGATCGGGATACCCCAGCGCACCACCGGACCGGCATCGGCCAGCAGCAGTGGCGCGGCACCGCCGCCGAATCCGAGCGCCCAGAGCACGCCGACCAGCGCCGTCGCGGCAAGGATGATCGGACCGATGAGGCGGAGGGAGCGGGAATCCACCCCTCCAGCCTAGGCTCGCGGCCTGAGAGTCACTGTCGGGGCGTGGACGAGCTCCGACCTGGTCGCGGGAGGCCGAGCGCACGCGCCATCGCGAGCGGATGCGGGCGTCGCGAGGAGATCCGGCTGGTGCCAGCGCATGAGCCTGCGCCGAACGCATGACGGAATCCGCGATTCCCTCATGTTTTCGCCCCATGATCATGGATTCGCGACAGTGACCACGAAACGCGAAGGGGCGAGGTGCGCGATGCACCCCGCCCCTTCGACGGAATTACTTGACGGCAGCCTTGAGCTTGGAGCCAGCGGTCACCTTGACGCGCTTGCCAGCCGGGATCTTGATCTCGGCACCGGTCTGCGGGTTGCGGCCCGTGCGAGCAGCGGTGTCGACCTGCTCGAACGCGATCCAGCCCGGGATCGAGACCTTGGCGCCCTTGGCGACGGCCTCGGAGACGGTGGAGAAGAGAGCGTCGAGCACACCCGAAACAGCAGCCTGGCTCTGACCGGTGGCGCTGGCGATGCTCGCAACGAGCTCGGTCTTGGTGATGGACTTGTCAGCCATGTGATGATCCTCCAGCGGCGAGGACCGCCGCGTCATGAGTTGTTCGCCCCGGAGGCGGAATCCCCCGGAGAGTCGTTCGACCGGGACGAGAGTATCAACCACACCCCCGAAAACGCGGAAATACGCGGGTTTGACCCCTCTTTTTCCGCGATTCGCGAAAAAAGAGGGGTCAAAACGGTCTCGATTGGCTCTCGGAGCCGGATTTCTGCGGGGTTTCGCGTCCTATCGGGCACAATGTGGATGGTCGTCGTATCGATGACTGCGTCCCGCCCCATTGCCCCTGGAGGATCCCGTGGCCGAGCAGCGCCCGAAGAAGAAGGTCGTCGAGTCGACCGCCGAGACCCCCGCCGCGGATGCGTCGGCTCCCACGTGGCGCCCCACGGCCGAGGCGAAGAGCAAGGCCACCCGCTTCCGCATCATCGCCGCCGTGCTGTGGGTGCTCGCCATCGCCGGTGAGGCGTTCGCGATCTTCTGGGTGCTCCGCCAGGACCCCATCATCATGTGGCTGCTCATCGTGATGTTCGTGGTGATCGGCGCGCTGGCGATCGTCGGCGGCCAGCTCTGGAAGAAGGCGAACGACCTCGATCCCGCCTCCCGCAAGGATCCGGTGCGCTTCTTCATCCAGAACCAGCTGGGCGCGATCATCTCCGTGGTGGCATTCCTGCCGCTGATCATCCTGGTGTTCACGAACAAGAACATGACGGGCGGGCAGAAGGCCCTCGCCGGCATCATCGGCATCGTGATCGCCGGTGCGGCGGTGGCCTCGAACATCGACTACTCCCCCGCCTCGCAGGAGGAGTACGCCAACCAGGCAGGCCTGGTGCAAGACATCACCGGCGGCGACAAGGTCTACTGGACCACCTCCGGCTCCGTGTACCACCTCTGCGAAGAGGCGTCAGCGGTGAACAAGGAGTCGGCGGACAACACGATCCACGCCGGCACCATCGCTCAGGCGCAGACCGACGGAAAGGCCCGCCTCACCCTGCAGCTGCCGCAGGAGCTGAAGGAGTGCGGCTACACCGACTACGTGCTGCCGGACAACTGGCAGGCCGTGGTCAAGGGTGAGGCGCCGTTCGTCCCGTCCGGCGAGGTAGCTCCCGCTGTCGAGCCCACGGACGATTCCGAGACGCCGGTGGCGCCGGCTCCTTCCGCCACCAACTGACATCAACGCCACAGGCCCCGCACGCGAGTGCGGGGCCTGTGGCGTTGACCGGACGATTCAGACGATCCGGATTCCCCGCGCCAGCAGGGCACCCCGCGCGGATGGGGAGAGCATGTCATCGGGATCCGACACCTCCACCAACGCAGGCAGCTGGTCGAGATCACGATCGATGAGCTCCTCGACGTCGAAGCGGGCGTCCTGGCCGCCCCAGTGCGGGTCCAGCTGACGGAGCGCTTCGCTTGTGCGGGAGAAGTGCAGTGTGGTCACGGCATCCACCAGGGCGACGGGCAGCTGATAGCCACGGAACCAGTCTTCGACCGGAGCGCCGGGATGCAGGCTGGCGGGCATGGTGAACGCGGGCAACGTCGCTCCCTCGTCGTACATCAGGCGCTGCATCACCGCGAGCTTCAGCGGAAACGACCGCAGTCGGACAGCGGACGCATTCTCGCCGACCGGAGGCGCATACGCCGCCGACGGCTGCTCCTGCGCGAGGACGGCAGCGCTCGGGTCCGCCCCGGAGGCCGACTCGGCGACGTGTTCGTCCTGCCACCCCTCCGGTCCCGGCGTTGCGGAAGGCGTCCGGCGGAACAGGTCTCTCAATCCCATGCAGCGATTCTCGCGCTTCCTGGGTAACGATTGAGGATTTCCCAGATCACGTAATTATTTTCTCGCCTGTCCTAACCATATTCTTTCTGTCAGAATCAAATTCACACCCGATCGAAGGAGATTCCGATGGCCTCGCAGACCGCCGCCGGCCGAGCACGAGTCCTGCTCGCGCACGCCCACCCCGACGACGAGAGCTGCGCGACCGGCGGGACCATCGCGCGTCTGGTGCGCGAGGGCGCCGCAGTCACCGTCGTGACGTCCACGCAGGGCGAGCAGGGCAAGATCGCCGTTCCCGAGCTCGCCCACCTGCACGTGGATCAGGACGATGCCCTCGGTCCGGAGCGCGCTCGCGAGCTCGCCGGTGCGATGGCGGCCCTCGGCGTCACCGATCATCGGTACCTCGGCGGCCCCGGCCACTTCCGCGACTCCGGCCGGATGGGCATCGCGGCCAACGACCGACCCGACGCCTTCTGGCAGGCCGACCTCGATGAGGCAGGCGCGATGATGGCAGCGATCATCCGCGAGACCCGACCCCACGCGGTCATCACCTACGACACCAACGGCGGCTACGGGCACCCCGACCACATCCAGACCCACCGCGTCGCCATGCGCGGCGTGGAGCTGGCCGAAGACGCGTCGGCTGATGTCGCGGGTGAGCCCTGGCGGGTGCCGCTGGTGTACTGGACGGCCGTCCCGCGTGATCTCATCGTGGCGGAGTTGACCGACCTCGCAAAGCACGCCGACGAGCTCGGCCTGTGGGTCGACCCGAACCCCGCGGAGTACCCCGACGGCGTTCATGACGACGCCGAGATCGACGTGGAGTACGACGTCTCGAACGTGCTCGACCTCAAGGCCGCCGCACTCGACCAGCACCGCACTCAGCTCACCGTGACAGGGCCGTACTGGGTCCTCGCCTCGGGGCGCGGCATGCGCATCCAGGACCGTGAATGGTTCATCCGGGTGCGCGGCGGGCACCGCACCTCGGCGAACTATGAGGATGAGCTGATCCCCGACTCCGTGATCGCGGCCGATTGAAATGACCCGACCCGGCCTCTCCGTCGTCGACCGCCGCGCCCAGCGCGCGGCGGTGGTCGGCGCGCTCCATGACGGACGCATGAGCCGCTCGCAGCTGGTGGAGCGCTTCGGCGTCAGCGGCGCGCTCATCACGCGCGTGGTGCGCGGGCTGCTGGATGACGGGCTGGTGCGAGAGCTCGGAGCACAGACACCGAGCGTTGGTCGTCCGCCGATGCAGTTGGAGCTGTCGCGCGGCTACGGCGCTCTCATCGCCGTGTCCTGCACCTCCGATGGCGTGCAGATCCGCAGCAGCGACCTGCATGGTAAGCCCCTGCGGGAACTGGCCTCTCCCGATGGCAGCGCCCCCATCAGCCCCGAGAGTCTGGTCGATCTCATCGGTGCCGTCATCGCCCGCACGCCCTCACTGATGGGCATCGGCGTGGCCGTTCCCGGCGTCGTGGACGCCGACACCGGCGATGTCAGTGAAGCTCCCGATCTCGGCTGGAGCGGCACCGTGCCCCTGCGAGCGATGCTGGCGGAGCGTTTCCGCGTCCCGGTGACGATCGACAACGACGTGAACCTCATGATGACCGCCGAGCGGCAGACGCTGCCGGACCCGATCCGCCGGAACGCGGTGTACCTCTACCTCGGCGCGCGCGGCATCGGTGCCGGTGTGGTGGCGGGCGACCGACTGGTGCGGGGCTCGCATGGCGGCGCCGGGGAGATCGGTCTCATTCCGCTCGGCCTCGGCGGTGCCGAGCTGTCGGACTTCGAGGACAACGTCTCGACCATGGCCATCGCCGCGCGGCTCGAGGCGGCCGGCCACCAGATCACCGGACCGGTGATCCCGGCGCTCCTCGAGCTCGCCGATGCCGGCGACGAGTTCGCCATCGCGGTGCGTCGCGACATCATCGCGGCGATCGCCCATGCGGTGACGCTGATGACAGCAATCCTCGACCCCGCAGCCGTGCTTCTCGGCGGCCACGCGCGCTCGTTCCGGGAGTCCGAACGCGCGGAGATCGCCGCGTCCCTCGGATCGCACCTGCCCTTCCGCCCCGAAGTGATGTTCGCCCAGCGCGGCCCCGCGGCCGTTCTGGACGCGGCGCGCGATCGGTGCTGGCGCAACGTGCTCGCGGGAGGCCTATGAATAGACGCCGTCCCGCCGCTCCGCCGTTCCTCACCCGACAACAAAAATCGAAAGACAGGGAAGTCACATGGCACTCAACCGACTGCCGCGCCTGATCGCAGGCGTGGCGTTCACCGCCGCAGCAGGCCTCGCCCTCGCCGGATGCGCCGGCGACGTCGCACCCGCCGAGAACACCACCACCCCGGACGCGGGCGCGAGCAGCGCTGCTCCGGAGGGCACCACGGCCCCCTCTGAAGGCCTCACGATCTACACCGGACGAGACAAGGACGAGGTCGCCTGGGTCGTCAGCGAGTTCGAGAAGAAGTTCCCCGCGTACGCGGGCAAGGTTCAGACCGTCATCGCCGGAGCCCAGGACAACCTCGACCGCATGCGCGCCGAGGCCGGCAACCCGCAGGCCGGATTCCTCTGGGGAGGAACGCAGCAGCAGTTCGAGCAGGCTGCCGACGAGGGCCTCCTCGCGGCGTACACGCCGAAGTCGGACTCCGCCGTCCCCGACAAGTACAAGGACCCGAACCACCAGTGGATCGCCGAGATGCTCCTGCCGGAGGTGATCATCTACAACTCCACCCTGCTCACCAAGGACACCGCACCGCAGGACTGGGCCGACCTCGGCAAGCCGGAGTGGAAGGACAAGATCGTCATCCGTGACGTCATGGCGTCCGGAACGATGCGCACCATCTACGCGTCAATCGTGTACTCGGCCTTCGCGAAGGACGGCTCGCCCGATGCCGGCTACGAACTGCTCAAGCAGATCGACGCCAACACGGTTTCGTACGCGGCCAACCCGGACGACATGTACACGCAGCTCGACCAGGGCACCGGCCAGGTGACGGTGTGGAACATGCAGGATGCACTGATCCAGCCGCTGAAGAACAACCGGCCGTGGGGCTACATCATGCCCTCCTCCGGCGCTCCGGTGCTGGTCGACGGTGTCGGCATCATCAAGAACGACAAGCAGGAATCCGCCGCGAAGGACTTCATGGACTTCCTGATGGATCCCACGATGCAGGCGAAGCTCGCGACCGATTACTACCAGATCCCGGCGATGGACATCCCGACCGATCAGCAGCCCGAGTGGATGAAGGCCGACGGCTTCAACATCAATGAGGCGAAGATCGACTGGAAGGTGTTCGCCGAGCACCAGGACGAGTGGATGACGTACTGGGCTGACAACATCAAGGGCAAGGGCAACAGCTGATCCATGGTCTCGGTCACCCTGCACAATCTGCACAAGTCATTCGCCCGTTCGGGCACCGTCGTGAACGGTCTCGACCTCGTGATCGAGGACGGCGAGTTCTTCACGCTGCTCGGCCCCTCCGGTTGCGGCAAATCGACCACCCTGCGCATGATCGCCGGGTTCGAGGAGCCGGATGAGGGAACGATCCACTTCGATGAGCGCGATGTGACGTTCGCCCCGGCGAACAAGCGGGACGTGGGTCTGGTGTTCCAGAACTACGCGCTGTTCCCGCACATGTCCGTCGCCAAGAACGTGGGGTTCGGGTTGGACGTGCGCGGTGTGCGGGGGGCCGAGGCTGATCGGCGCATCGGCGACGTCCTGGCCCAGGTGGGCCTCACGGCGCAGCGCGATGCCCGTGTCGACGAGCTCTCGGGCGGGCAGCAGCAGCGCGTTGCGCTCGCCCGGGCGCTGGTTTTCCGTCCGCAGTTGCTGTTGCTGGACGAGCCGATGTCGAACCTCGATGCCAAGCTGCGGCTGGAGATGCGCGGTGCGCTGCGCGACCTCCACGCGGAGACGGGAATCACCTCGGTCTACGTCACGCACGATCAGGCGGAAGCCCTGGCGATGTCCACCCGCATCGCGGTGATGAACACCGCCGTCGTGCATCAGGTGGGCACCCCGGACGAGGTGTACTCCCGTCCGACGACGGCGTTCGTGGCCGGCTTCCTCGGCCGCAACAACCTGATGACCGCCACGGTGGCGACCGTCGCCGACGGCACGGCCGCGCTGGTGCTCGGCAACGGCTCCACGCTGCAGGCGCGGACCGTCAATGCCGCCCCCGCTGTCGATTTCGCCCCCGGCGGCAGCGTGGTGGCCACCGTCCGTGCAGAGTCGGTACGTGTAGCCGCGGACGGCGAGACCACCAACGTGGTGAACGGCACCGTGGCCGATGTGGACTTCATCGGCTACTCCCTCTCCTGCGAGCTGGACAGCGATCTCGGCCGCATCAAGGTGGATCTCACCGGCTCGCACCGACGCCCCGAGCGCGGCGACACGATGCGCGTGGTGCTGCCGGTCGACGCCGTCTACACCGTCCCCGCGGAGGACTGATGACCTCCCTCACGCAGGCACAGCGCATCACCGGTCCCAGCAAGCGCCCCTCGTGGATCCGCCGTCGCTGGTCCACGGTGCTGACGCTCGCCGTTCTGCTCATCGTCCTGTTCGGCTACGTCATCGGTCCGATGATCGCGACGGCGCGGCGCAGCATCTCGCAGGACAAGGCGGCGATCCTCGGGTTCTCCTTCAAGGCCTGGGGTGACTTCTTCGCCAACCCCGCGCAGACCTCCGCCATCGGCGGCTCCATCCTGGTGTCGGTCCTCTCGGTCATCTGCGCCGGAGTGCTCGGCACCGGCGTGGCGATCCTCCTCACCCGGTGGGAGTTCCCGGGACGGCGGATCCTGCAGGTGCTGGCGATGCTGCCCATCGCCCTTCCGCCGCTCATGGGCGTGTGGTCGTTCAAGCTGCTGTTCGGCGTGGGCGGGCGCATCCCGTTCGCCATGCAGGAGTGGTTCGGGCTGGATCAGAAGATGTTCTGGCTGCAGGGCATGGCCGGTGTGCTCATCGTGCACGCCATGACGATGTACCCGTACTTCTACCTCACGGTCTCCGCCGCCCTCCTCAACGCGGATGCCTCGTTGGAGGAGGCCGCCGCCTCGATGGGCGCAGGCAAAGCGCGCATCTGGATGCGCGTGATCCTGCCGATGCTGACCCCCGCTCTCGTGGCCGGGGCGCTCATCACCTTCATGTCGGCGATGAGTTCCTATACCGCGCCCCTGCTGTTCCAATACACCGATGTGATGACGCAGCAGATCGTGATAGCCAAGACCAACGGAGACATGCGTCTCGCGTCGATCATCTCGACGACCCTCGCCATCATCTCGATCGCGTTCCTCGCCATCATCCGCTCCTACGAGCAGCGCAAGGTGTACCGGACGCAGTCGAAGGGCGGTGGTCGCAAGCGCTCGACGCTGACCAGCACGCCTGCGAAGGTCGTGCTCCTGGTGATCTCGATCCCCGTCACCGTGTTCCTGGTGCTGCCGATCATCATGATCGCCGTGCTCTCCGTCACCGCGAAGGGCGGCTGGCTGATGAGCGTGCTGCCCACCGGCTGGACGTTGGAATGGTGGGCGCGCATGTTCACCGGCTTCGACTTCTGGCGCCCGGTGACCAACTCGCTGCTGATGAGCGTGATCGCCGTGGGCGGCGCGATCATCCTCGGCGCCGGTGCCGCATACGTGATGAGCCGCATGAAGTTCCGCGGCAAGCTCGCCCTCGACATCGCCGTGATGCTGCCGTGGGCGCTGCCGGGAACGGTGGTGGCGATCAACCTCATCACCGCGTTCTCCAGCTCATCCCCGTTCGCGTTCGGCAACGTGCTGGTCGGAACGTTCGCGATCCTGCCGCTGGCGTACTTCGTGCGGTTCAACCCGCTGATCTTCCGCTCCACGTTCGCCTCGCTCAGCCAGCTCGATCCGAACCTCGAGGACGCTGCTCGCAGCCTCGGCGCCACCTGGTGGTACTCGTTCCGCAAGGTCGTGCTCCCGCTGATCTCCCGCGGCATCATGGCCGGCGCACTGCTGGCCTTCGTCGACGGCGTCGGCGAGTTCGTCGCCAGCGTGCTGATCTACACGCCCGATTGGGTGCCGCTGTCGATCGCCGTCAACAACGAGAACTATCAGGGCAACATCGGCGTCGGCTCGGTCTACGGCATGATCCAGGTGTTCCTGGTGCTGATCGTGCTGGCCGCCACCAACCGCATGGGTGCGCGTAACGGCGCCCCCGCCGCCCTCTGAACCGATCCAGAAGTACCGAAGGAAACGAAATGAACCGCGACGAGATCGTCCAGCGCGACGGCGACGTCTTCCCCGGCGCAAGCTACACCACGGCAGTGCTGCGTCCCGCCTACGACGAAGCCAAGCGCATGCTGCTGCCGTCGATGATGCAGATCCACCGCGCCCACCTGCTGATGCAGCACACCGCGGGCATCCTCAACGATGTCGACGCAGCCACCATCGCCCGCTCTCTCGATGAGCTCGATCTGGATGCCCTCGCCACCAGCGAGTACACCGGCGAGTACGAGGACCTGTTCTTCACGGTGGAACACCGGATGATGGAGATCGGCGGCGATGTCACCGGCAGTCTGCACACTGCGCGCAGCCGCAACGACATGGGCATGACCCTGTACCGCATGGTGATGCGCCACCAGCTCGTGCGCGTGCTGGAAGCCGCGGGCGAGCTCTATGAGACGCTGGTGCGTCTGGGTGCCGAGCACGCCGACACGCTCAACCTCGAGCACACGCACACCCAGCCTGCGCAGCCGTCGATCCTCGGTCACCGCTTCCTCGCGATCGCCGACGTGCTCGGGCGCGACATCCGTCGCGTGCAGCAGGCGTACGCCTCGCTGGACTACTCGCCCATGGGCGGCGCCGCGCTCACGGGCACCGGATTCCCGATCAACCGCGAGCACATGGCGGAGCTGCTCGGCTTCCGCGGCCTCGTCGAGAACTCCTACGATGCCGTCGCCGCGACGGACTACATCGCGCACTCCGCGATCACGTTGCAGCTGATGGCGGTGGACACCGGGCGCAGCTGTGTGGATTTCCTCACCTGGTGCACGGCCGAGTTCGGCCTCTACCGCGTGGCAGCGCCGTACGTGCAGATCTCGTCGATCATGCCGCAGAAGCGCAACCCGGTCTCCATCGAGCATTCCCGCTCGCTGCTGTCGGCCGCATCGGCGAGCGCGGCGACCGTCCTCACGATGATGCACAACACCCCCTACGGTGACATCGTCGACACCGAGGACGACCTGCAGCCGCACATCTGGCGCGCGGTGGACATCTTGACCAACGTGTTGCAGCTGCTCACCGGCGTGCTCGGCACGATCCAGGTCAACACCGACGTGATGCGCGAGCGCGCGCTGGCCTCGTTCGCCAACGCGACGGAGCTCGCCGACACCCTGGTGCGAGACGGCGGCCTGACCTTCACCCAGGCGCACACGATCGTCTCGCGCGTGGTGCGTGAGGCGGACACGGCTGGGATCACGGACGTGCGCACCATCGATCCCGAGCGCGTGCACACCATCGCGCGTGAGGTCGTCGGCCACGACGTGACGCTGACGCCCGCGGACATGGCGCGTGCCCTCAACGCCGACAACTTCGTCGCGGTCCGCACCTCCACCGGCGGTGCCGCGCCCAGCGAGGTCGCGCGCATGGCGGCCGAGCGCACCGAAGTCGCCGCCGAGTTCCGCGGCTGGCTGGATGACGTCCGTGGTCATCTGGCGAGCGTCGATCGGCGCCTGCGCGATGAGACCGCAGCCCTGCGTGACTGACGGCGGCATCGTGACTGCATCCGTGCCGGAGACGGCGGGTACCGTCCTCGGTATCGACTTCGGCGGCACCAAGGTGGAGCTGCGCATCGAGCGGGCACCGGGGTCCACCGCGCCGATCCCGCTGGGCACGCTGGGCGCGCGCCTCATCTCCGAGTCAGATACGCCGCACCGCACGCCGTCCGCCGACGTGCGGCTGGAGATCGAACCGGGCGAATCGGCCGACAGCGTGCTGGATCGCACCTTCGACATCGCTCGCGCGCTGGTCGAGGCGGCGGGCGGGGTCGACGCCGTCGGCGTCTCGACCCCCGGTATCGTTCTCGATGATCGCGTGGACCTCGCACCCAACGTGGTGGGCTGGAGCGACCTGTCGCTGTCGGACCGACTGCGTGATGGACTCGGTGCCGAGCGGATCGTGGTGGAGAACGATGTGAAAGCAGCAGCCCTCGCCGAAGCACGCCAGGGCACGCTGGTGGATGTCGATCCCGGCCTGTACGTGAACCTGGGCACCGGCATCGCGATCGCGCCCGTGCTCGGCGGCATCGTGCTGCGCGGTGCGCACGGCGCGGCCGGTGAGATCGGCTACGGCGTGGTCGGTCCGCTGCCGGATTGGTCGGGCAGCGGTGCTCCGCTGGAGGAGTACGCCGGCGGTGGCGGACTCCAGCGTCGCGTGGCGGCCTCGGGTCTGGGGATCGCCGATGTGCCGTCGCTGGTGGCTGCGGCTTCCGTCAGCGTGCACGAGAGCGCGGCGAAGTTCTGGCTCGACGCCGTGGACGAACTGGCGCGGCACCTCCTCACCGCGACGCTCACCATCGATCCGCAGCGCGTCACGCTCGGCGGCGGAATGGTGCGCGCCGGCAGGGCTCTCCTCGGGCCGCTGCAGGGTCGGCTCGAGTCAGCGCTGCCCTATCCGCCCGAGGTGGTGGTGTCCGCCTTCGGCGCTCGCGCGGCGCTGATCGGGGCCTGCATCCTCGCCCGCGACGCCCTCGCTCACGCCGAATGACCCTCGATCCGCATCCAGGAGAAGACATGACCGATCTGACAGCCGAGCGCTCCCTCGCCACCCACCTGGTGCAGAAGGGGCACGCGATGCGCGCCGCCGCCGTGGCCCGACCGACGCAGGAGGACTGGGATGAGGTGATCGAGGCGCGCTGCGTCGCCGACGACAATACCGGCGTTCGCAAGCTCAGCATCCGCGAGTTCGCCTTCCTCGGCGACGGTGGTGCCGATATCGGGGGCTGGAACCTCGGGCCGTCGTCCCCCGAGTACCTGCTCGGCGTGATCAGCACGTGTCTCACCCACACGTTCCTCTGCCTCGCCGCCGTACGGGATCTGCCGCTGAACCGTGTGGAGGTGCGCGTGCAGGCGAACAACAACGACGCGGGCTTCTTCGGCGTCACGAGCGATCGACCCCCGCAGCCGCACGACATCCGCATCCATGTGGAGCTGGACGCCCCCACGCTCTCCGCCGAGGAGAAGGCCGCGTTCATCGCCGAGGCCGAGGCGAAGTGCCCCGTGGTGAAGGCGCTCCGCGAGCCTCAGTCCCTCACCCTCACGTCGGCGTAGCCCCGTCCCCCCCTCGTCGCCCGTCCCCCTCGCCCCTCGCTGTCCCTCGTCGCCCGTCCCCTCGTCGCCGAGAAACCCAAGCAAGTCCGAGAAACCCTGCAACGCGAGGTTTCTCGGACTTGCTTGGGTTTCTCGCGGGGGAAAAGGGGACGTCAGACCGCAGCGGCGGCGTGGGCGGCAGCGGGGAGCGCAGCGGCGATGCGCTCCAGCGCAGCGTCGTCGTGGGCTGCGGTGACGAACCACGCCTCGAAAGCGCTCGGCGGCAGGTTGATGCCCGCGTCCAGCATCGCGTGGAAGAACGCCCGATGCTGTGCCACGTTCTGGCGCTGCACCGTCGCGTAGTCGCGCGGATCCTCGGCGAACTCACCGAACACGACGCTGAACAGAGTCCCCGCGCGCTGCAGGGAGAACGCAACACCGGCACCGGTCAGCGCACCCGCCACCTCGTCCGCGACGGTGTCCGCCGCGTGCGCGAGTGCACGGTACGCCTCGTCGTCCGCGTGACGCAGCGTCGTGAGTCCGGCGGCCACGGCCAGCGGATTGCCCGACAGCGTGCCCGCCTGGTACACCGGGCCGAGCGGCGCCAGCAGATCCATGATCTCGGCACGGCCACCCAGCGCGGCAAGCGGAAGCCCGCCACCGACGACCTTGCCGAAGGTGAAGAGGTCGGGCGCTGCACCGGCCGGCACGCGCTCCTGCTCGATGCCCCAGTAGCCCGAACGGCTGGCGCGGAATCCGGTGAGCACCTCGTCCACGATCACCAGGGTGCCGTTGCGGTGCGCCAGCTCGATCATCGCTCCCGTGAATCCGGGCTGCGGCAGGACCACACCCATGTTGGCGGCCGCGGACTCCGTGATGATGGCTGCGATCCGCTCCCCGTGCTCGGCGAACGCCGCCTCCAGCGCGGCGAGATCGTTGTACGGCAGCACCAGTGTCTGCCCAGCCGTCTCCGCCGTGACGCCCGCGGATCCGGGCATCGCCAGCGTGGCCAGCCCCGATCCGGCTTCGGCCAGCAGACCGTCCGAATGCCCGTGGTAGTGACCGGCGAACTTCACGATGAGCGGCCGGCCGGTCGCCCCGCGAGCGAGGCGGATCGCCGTCATCGTCGCCTCGGTGCCGGTGGACACCAGCCGCAGGCGCTCGACATCGGGCATCCGCGCGATGATCTCTTCAGCCAGCTCCGCCTCCTGCGGCACCGACGCACCGAAGCCGAGCCCGCGGCTCGCGGCCTGCTGCACGGCGTCGACCACCGCGGGGTGCGCGTGCCCCAGCAGCGCCGGCCCCCAGGACGCCACCAGGTCGACGTATTCATTGCCGTCCACGTCAGTGACGTAGGGCCCGCGACCGGAGACCAGGAACCGCGGCGTTCCCCCGACCGACCCGTACGCGCGCACCGGCGAGTTGACCCCGCCGGGAATCACTCGCGATGCACGGGCGGCCAGTTCTGCGCTGCGCGTCGTGTCCAGGCTCATCGCAGCCACCCCGCCAGCTCGACGGCGAAGTAGGTCAGCACGGCATCGGCTCCCGCGCGCTTGATGCCCACCACGGATTCCTCGATCACCCGACGACGATCGATCCAGCCGTTCGCGGCGGCAGCCTCGATCATCGCCGCCTCACCGGAGACCTGGTAGGCCCACACCGGAACAGGACTGATCGCGGCGACGTCGGACAGCACGTCGAGGTAGCTCATCGCCGGCTTGACCATGACGATGTCCGCGCCCTCGGCGATGTCGAGCTCGGCTTCGCGCACACCCTCCCGACGATTCGCCGGATCCTGCTGGTAGGCACGGCGGTCGCCCGTGAGCTGCGAGTCGACAGCCTCGCGGAAGGGGCCGTAGAACGCGGAGGCGTACTTGGCGGAGTAGGCGAGGATCGCGGTGTCCTGATGACCCGCGTCGTCCAGCGCTTCGCGCACCGACGCCACCTGGCCGTCCATCATTCCGGAGAGGCCCAGGAGCGCTGAGCCGGCCTCGGCCTGCGCGAGGGCCATCGAGCGATAGCGCTCCAGCGTCGCGTCGTTGTCCACGGCACCTGCGCCATCCAGCACGCCGCAGTGACCGTGATCGGTGAATTCGTCCAGACACAGATCGGTCTGCACCACGAGCGCGTCACCGGCTTCGGCGACAACGGCGCGCGTCGCGACATTCAGGATGCCGTTCGGGTCGTCTGCGGCGCTGCCGCGCGCATCGCGGACAGCGGGGACGCCGAACAGCATGATGCCGCCGATCCCCGCCTCGGCCGCCTCCGCAGTGGCGCGGCGGAGGGAGTCGATCGTGTGCTGCATCACGCCCGGCATGGATCCGATCGGCTGTGCCTGGTCGATTCCCTCACGGACGAACACCGGCAGGATCAGCTCCGCCGGATTCAGTCGGGTCTCCGCGACCAGCCGGCGCATCGCCGGGGTCGTGCGCAGTCGGCGCGGACGGATAGTGGGGGTCATGCGGTTCCTTCTTGTCCTCTGATCGGTGAGTGTCATCGTGCGGCGCCGAGGGGCGCGAGTCCCGCGGCACCCCGGGCGAGCAGGTCGGCAGCGACCGCGCGACCCAGATCCTCCGCTGCGGCGGAGTCGCTCGGGTGCCAGTCGCGCCCGGCCGTCGCGGTGAGACGCGAGCTCCCATCCAGCGCGTACACGTGGCCGCTCAGGCTGAGGTGACCGTCGTCGATCGAGGCGTGCGCACCGATCGGAGCGGCACATCCGGCCTCGAGTGCGGCGAGCAGCGCGCGCTCGGCGAGGGCGCACGCCCGAGTGGCGGCATCGTCGATGGCCGCGAGGGCGGTAGCGTAAGGCTCCACGGACGCGTCTTCGGCCCGCACCTCGATCGCGAGCGCGCCCTGACCCGGAGCCGTGGGGGCATCATCCAGCGAGAAGCGCTCCGTGATCACGGACGAGCGACCCAGGCGATCCAGTCCGGCGCACGCGAGCACGACGGCATCCAGATCGGCGTTGATGCGGGCGAGCCGGGTGTCGACGTTGCCGCGCAGGTCCTGCACGTCCAGATCCGGGCGGCGGGCGAGCAGCTGAGCTACGCGCCGCGGCGATCCGGTGCCCACGCGAGCGCCGACCGGAAGGTCCGCGAGCGAGAAACCGTCGCGGGCACATAGGGCGTCTCGGGCATCGGCTCGCTCGGGAATCGCTCCGATCACGATGCCCTCGCACGGGCCCGTGGGCAGATCCTTCAGCGAGTGAACGGCGATGTCGCACTCACTGTCGAGCAGGGCGTCGCGCAGCGCGCTGACGAAGACCCCGGTGCCGCCGAGCTGCGACAGCGGCGCGCGGGACGTGTCGCCGTGGGTGGTCACGAGCACGAGCACCACGTCCAGCCCGGTGGCGGCGGCGATGGCTTCTGCCACCGTGGTGGTCTGCGCCACCGCGAGCGCGCTGCCACGCGTGCCGATCCGGAGCAGGCCCGGACGCGCCGGGAGAGGAGACTCCGATCGGTGGATGCTCACCGTGGGCGGGATGTCATTCATGCTGCGGACGTACCTCTCCGGTCTGTGTGGCACCGGAGACGCTCCGGTGAAGTGCTGCGAGGGTGTCGGCCGCGGCGCGACGTGCACCGGGAATCACGGACGCGAGCCCGGTGCCGCTGACCCAGTCTCCCGCGAGAGCGAGGCCCGGGGGGAGGGCGTCTGCTGTCGGATCGGGGGATGCCGTGGCATTGGTCCAGACGCGACGACGCATCCCGCGCACGGACGAAGGTGCCAACTCGATTCCCAGGATGCGTGAGGCATCGGCGAGTGCGAGCGCGGTGATGATCGCATCGTTCAGCCCGAGAGTCTCGGGGGCAGTGCCGAGGCGGCCGTAAGAGAGCCGGAGCACGTGTCGTCCGGTCGCGCGCTGCGGCCACTTCACGGTGACGTGGGTGAGGGCTTTCGCCGTGATCACGGATGAGCCG
Source organism: Microbacterium sp. ZW T5_56 (assembly GCF_044987425.1). NCBI lineage: Bacteria > Bacillati > Actinomycetota > Actinomycetes > Micrococcales > Microbacteriaceae > Microbacterium > Microbacterium sp. ZW T5_56. Next base: position 24,512 of record NZ_JBJDRI010000044.1, read on the forward strand.
GCGCTCTCGGCGACCAGCGCGCCGGTGCCGCGCGGTGCGGCGTCGAGCCGGGCGTCATCGATCAGCAGCGCGACGACTTCGACCTCTGTCGGAGCCACGCCGGGGCGGTCGAGGAGCGGCGCGGCGACGTGCTCCGGCACCGCGAGCACGACGGCATCCGCCCGCAGCTCCGTGTCCTCCGTCACAACCCGCCAGGGTCCCGCCGGATGCCGCGCCTCGTGTTCACACGTCGCAGGGCCCGGTTCGGTCAGATCCGCCGGTTCCTGAGCGCCCTTCGTCTCGCTCACCAACCGCGCGGCGAAGCGAAGGACCTCCCCTTCGGGTTCACCGGCCACACCCCTCGGTGCCTCAGCGCACTGCGTCTTGCCGAGCGGGTCGCTCACCAACCGCGCAGCGGGACGAAGCGCCTCCCCTTTGGGTTCAAACGCCACGCTCCCCGGTTCCCGGTCCCACTTCGTCGCGTCGAGCGGGTCGCTCACCAACCGCGCAGCCGGACGAAGGACCTCGTCGCCCTCATGCGTCACACCGCCCCGCATCTCAGCGTCACGCTGCAACGCCACAACACGGGTGCCGGTATGCATGACGACCCCGAGCCGATCCAGCTCCTCCCGCAGCTGCGCCACGAGGCTCGCCATCCCGCCGCGAAGCCCCGCGACCGCGCCGCCGGCAGCGGTCCGGCTGGCCCGAAGGTCGCGGGCGGCGAGGATCAGCGATCCGCGACGCGCATACGCCTCGGCCAGGCCCGGGATCGATCGGAGCGTCATGTCCGCGGGATCGGTGGAGTGGATGCCCAGCACCACGGGCCGCACCAGACGGTCGAGCACGCGGGCTCCGAGCCGCGCACGGATCACGTCGTCGAGCGCACCGGACCGTCCGATCGCCGGCGGAAGGAGCGGCTCGATCGCCGCACGCAATGCCCCCACCACACCCAGCGCCCGGACCGTGGACCCCGACAGCGGCGTTGCTGGAATTCCGATGGTGCCTGCGGGCGGCAGCGGAACAGCGCGAGCGGCGTCAGCCGTGACGACCCAGGAACCCAGCGCCGCGGGGTTCACGATCTCGTCCGCCATCCCGAGCTCGGTCAACAATGCAGCGACCGCGCCGCCTCGGGTCGCGAAAGACTCCGCTCCGATGTCGAGCGCAACACCGGCGACGTTCTCCCCACGCACCCGTCCGCCCAGTTCCTCCTCTGCCTCCAGCACCACCACGCGAGCGCCGGAACGGGCGAGCTCCCACGCCGCGACCATCCCGGCGATCCCGCCGCCAACGACGACGACAGCACCAGGTTCTTCCCGAGAAGGACCAGACGCTGTCGACCGCTCGGCGGTGTCAGAGAGCATGTGCCCGTTCCACGATCCGGGTCAGCACGTCGGGGTCGGTCTCCGGCGGGACGCCGTGGCCGAGGTTCAGCACGTGGGCCGGGGCGCGCTCGCCCCGGCGGACGACGTCGTCGAGATGCGCCTCGCGCACCGCAGCAGGCGCGCCCAGGTAGGCGGGGTCGAGATTTCCCTGCAGCGGGAACGCGTCGCCCAGTCGGCGGCTGGCGTCATCCAGCGGCGTGCGCCAGTCCACCCCGAGTGCGCTGGGCGCGATGTCGGCGAGCTCTTCCAGCAGGTGCCCAGAGCCGACGGCGAAGTGGATCATCGGAACGCCCTCGGCAGAGTCCGGTCCCACTCGGATATCCCGCACCGCATCGAGCGTCTGTCGCGACGCGGGGGCGACGTGGGCACGGTAGTCGGTGGCGCTGAGCGACCCGGCCCAGGAGTCGAAGAGCTGCACCGCGCTGGCCCCGGCCTCCACCTGGGCCTGCAGGAAGGTGCCGGAGAGCTCCGCCGCCCACTCCAGAAGCTCACGCCAGGTGTCGGGCTCCGCGTGCATGAGGGTGCGCGCCTGCAGGTGGTCGCGCGACGGACCGCCTTCGACCAGGTACGCGGCCAGGGTGAACGGAGCTCCGGCGAACCCGATCAGTGGCGTGTTCCCGAGCTCAGCGACGGTGAGGCGGACGGCCTCGCGCACCGGCTCCAGCGCCTCGCGGAGCCGTTCGGGGGTGAACTCTGCGCGCGCGCGGGCGACGTCGACTGCGGTGCGGATCGGGTTCTCGAACACCGGTCCTCGTCCGGCGACGAGATCCACATCGACGCCCGCCAGCCAGAGCGGGACCACAATGTCGCTGAAGAACACGGCAGCGTCCACGCCGTGCCGACGCACCGGCTGCAGCGTGATCTCGCTCGCGAGTTCCGGCGTCACGCACGCGTCGAGCATGCGGTGATCGGCACGAATGCTGCGGTACTCGGGCAGCGATCGCCCGGCCTGACGCATGAACCAGACCGGAAGTCGGTCGGGCCGATCACCACGCAGCGCGCGTACGAGCGGGGCGTCACCGGTGCGGCCGTCGACGAGCGGGTGGGAAGCCTGGAGAGTGTTCATCAGATGAAGATGCTAACTTACAGTTCTGCGGGTTCCATCCACGATGCCTCCAGCCTCGCCCCGATGCCGCCCCTCCGCACTCACCACTCTCTCGAGAAGACCATGCTGCTCTGCCTTTCCGTCGATCATCGGACCGCCGATCTCGAACTGCTCGAACGTATCGAGCGCCGCGCGGAGACGGTGACCGCCGCGTTGAGCGACGACACCGCCCGCGGTGTGGTGGTGTTGGCCACCTGCAATCGGTTCGAGGCCTATGTCGATGCCCCCGATCACCGACCGGAGCCCGCGTTGGAGGCCCTGGCACGCGCCGCGCAGCTGACGCCGGCCGAGCTCACCGGCACCTTTGCCGTCCATCATGGCGACGCAGCCGCGGAGCACCTGTTCGCGGTGTCGAGCGGGCTCGAGTCGGCGGCCGTGGGCGAAGGAGAGATCGCCGGTCAGGTCCGACGCGCCCTGGAGACGGCACGCGCCGCGGGACACACCAGCACCGATCTGGAGCAGCTCTTCCAGCACGCGATGACCGTGTCGAAGGAGGTCAAGAACCGCACCGGCCTACAGACCCGCGGGCGTTCGCTGGTGCAGTTGGCGCTCACGCTCGTCGATGCCCGGGTGGCGGATTGGACCACGGCGCGCGTCGTGCTCATCGGCACCGGTGCCTATGCCGGAGCGAGCCTGGCCGCGTTGCGGGTCCGTGGTGCGGACAACATCGCGGTGTTCTCGCCGTCGGGCCGCGCCGAGGCGTTTGCGGCGAGCCATGACCTTCGTCCTCTTTCGGACGATGATCTCGTCACCGAGCTCCGTGCGGCAGATGTCGTCGTGGCGTGCAGCAGCACCAACGAACCCGTGCTCACTCGCGAGCATCTCCGCGGCACCACCCGGCCTCGAGTGCTCATCGACATGGGCCTGCCGCGCAACATCTCGCCGGATGTGGGCGAGGAATCAGGCATCGAGCTGCTCGATCTGGAGACGATCGCCCTCCACGCGCCGATTCCCGAACTGGGCGCTGAGTTGGAGGCACGCGACATCGTGCGCACGGCGGCAGCGGAGTTCGCCGCGCTGCGTGCCGAACGCGATGTGGTGCCGGCCGTTCGCGACATGCGTGCGTTCATCACCGAGGTGTTGGACGACGAGATCGCGCGCCTGCGCGGACGAAACGCGGACAACGCCGATGAGATCGAAGCCGCGCTGCGCCACGCCTTCGGCCGCGTGATGCATCGCCCCACGGTGCGCCTGCGTGCACTCGCCCGCGCCGGCGCCGCCACCGAGGCGTCCGCCGCTGTCACGGCTCTCTTCTCCCCCGACCCATTGCATCCGTAACTCCGTCGCGGTCCGCGATGCCCGCGCAGCCCACCTCGATTGCTGCGCGAGCACGTCGTCTCGGCTCGTCGTCTCGGCACGTCGTCTCGGCACCGCCGACCCCGGCCTCGCACCGGCCCTGTGGTCTCAGGTTCTGCGGATCCTCGACCCCAGCGCCGCACTTCGTGAGACCACCGACTCCCCTGCTCTCACAAAGTGCTCACTCCATGCGACGCATCAACCACTTTTGAGACCACCGCGTGCTGCAGCGAGACGAACGGCGCTCAGCAACAACGAAGGGGGGACGCCGTCGGTCCCCGCCATTCCGGAGCCGGGCCTTCCGCACGGCACCGCGGGCCCAGCCTCGCGCTGACTCCCTGGTCTCAGATTCTGCGGACCCTTGACCGCACCACCACACTTCGTGAGACCACCGACACCGCTGGTCTCACGAACTACTCACTCCATGCGACGCATCAATCTGTTCTGAGACCACCGCGCAGGCAGCGGAGACGAAACGCCGCCACGACCAGCCAGACCACTCAGCGCACGTCACCAAGACGCATCGTCGCGCTGGCGCGGTTCCGGTGTCTGAGCCTTCGTCGCGGCCCCCCGGCCCGGCCTCGCGCTGGCCCTGCGGTCTCAGATTCTGCGGATCCTCGACCCCAGCGCCGCACTTCGTGAGACCACCGACTCCCCTGCTCTCACTATGTGCTCACTTCATGCGACACATCAGCCTGTTTTGAGACCGCCCCGGACCCCCGGTGTGGGTTTCGCAGCGCGGCGTCCGGTCGTAAGGTGGGAATCCCGAAAGCCGAGCGATGCTCGGGCGTCAACGCGCATCGTCGCGCGTGAAAGGAGCACCGTGAGCGCGTCCGCGCCCGGCACCATCGCCCCTCCCCTGCGGCAGACCCGCCTGCTCACCTGGCTGTTCCTCCTGAACGCCGCGATCCTCACGATCTACTCGGCGTTCATCGTCATCCTGATGCCCGATCAGGTCGAGCAGATCGATCCGGCGAACAAGGTCGCGAACCTCGCGATCCTGATGACTGCGTCATCGATCATGACCATCGTGATCCATCCGCTGATCGGCGCGCTGTCCGATCGCACGCGCAGTCGGCTCGGTCGCCGCGCGCCCTGGATGATCGGCACCGCGGCCACCACCGTGCTGTTCCTCGTGCTGCTCGCCGGAGCCGTCGACCTCTGGACGCTGTGCCTGTACTGGGTGCTCATGATGCTCTGCGTGAACGCGGTGGCCACCGTGGGATCCGCCGTGGTGCCCGACCACTTCGCGCACAAGAGCCTCGGCAAAGCGAGCGCCGTGGTGGCACTCGGCATCTTCGTGGGCATGGGCGCGGGCGTGGGTCTCGCCGGCTTCGCCACCACGCAGCTCGGCATCGGCTACACCGCGTTCGGGATCGGATTCCTAATCGTGTGCATGCTGTTCGTCGTGTTCAACCGGGACTTCTCCTCCGCCGAGATGCCACGCGAGCCGTTCTCCTGGCGCGCGTTCGCGGCGAGCTTCTGGGTAAGCCCGAAGCACTTCCCCGACTTCTGGTGGGCATTCGCGGGCCGATTCTTCCTGATCCTCGCCTACCAGTCCGTGCAGTCGTATCTGCTGTACATCCTGCGCGACTACATCGGTTTCTCGGATTCGGAATCCATTGCGCTGTCCACTCCGATCACCGGAATCATGCTGGTGGGCGCTCTGCTCACCACGTACTTCGTCGGTCGTCGCTCTGACCGCACCGGAAAGCGCAAGGTCTGGGTGATGGTCGCGTCGATCATCATGGCGGGCTCCCTGGTGATCCCCCTGGTGTCCCCGACGCTGGCGGGGATGTTCGCCCTGGCTGCCGTGTTCGGCATCGGCTATGGCGCGTACATGAGCGTCGACTCCGCCTTGATGACCCAGGTGCTGCCGTCGTCAGAGGCTGCGGGTAAGGACCTCGGGATCCTCAACATCGCGACCGCCCTGCCGCAGGCCCTCACGCCCGCGATCGCGGGCTTCCTGATCCTGCACGCTGGCGGGTACACGGCGCTGTTCATCGCGGGGATCGTGTTCGCGATCCTCGGCGCACTCACGGTGATCCCCATCCGGAGCGTGCGATGACGGAGCACGAGCTGACCGCTCCCGTCGCGCTCTGCGGCGACAACGGTCGCCTGAATCCCGCCTCCGTCGGATGGAGTCGCCGGCAGCTCGTCGACACGTCGCGAATCGGACACGGCTGGTACGGCTGGGGGCGGAACAAGCGCTGGGAGTACTGGGGAATCATCACCCCGACGCACTTCCTCGCGATGACGATCGCCGCTCTGGACTACGCCAACCTCCGCCAGATCTGGGTCATGGACCGCGCAACGGGCACCGAGGTGGACGCGGTCGAGGTCTCCGCGCTGTCGCAGGGTGTGCAGCTGCCCGGGTCGCTCGGCGATGGCGATGCCACGTCTCGGGGACGCGGGATGCGGTTGGCCTTCGCGGAGGTCGCCGGCGGCACTCGTCTCACCGCCGCGAGCGCACGCGTCAGTATCGACGTGGTGGCCGAGCGACTGCCGGGGCATGAGGCGATGGGGACAGCAGCTCCGTTCTCCGACTTCCTCGTGGAGTACACCGTGAAGGACGTCGATCGGCCGGCGCACGGCTCGGTGGTGGTCGATGGCGAACGATCCGAGGTGCCGCCGGGATCGTCCTGGGCAGTGCTCGATCACGGTCGACTGCGCGCGCCCTATCGGACGTCGTGGAACTGGGGTGCCGGAGCGGGGATGTCCGCCGGCCGACGCATCGGGCTTCAGCTCGGTGGCGGCGGGCCGCTGGCGATCCGTCGCGGCATCTCCCAGAACGCATTCACCGTGAACGGGCGGGTACACAAGGTCGCCGATCCGCTGGTGTGGGAGTTCGATGCGGACGGCTGGCTGGCACCCTGGCGGATCCGCAACGATCGGATGCAGCTGTCATTCCTGCCGGTGCACGACCGGTACGCGAAGACCGACCTGCTCGTCATCCGGTCCGAGACCCATCAGTGCTTCGGCACCTACCGGGGACGCGTGCGAACCGACGAGGGCGAGTGGATCGAGTTGGATGGCATCGATGGGTGGGCCGAGGACGTGCACAACCGCTGGTGAGCGCGCACTAGCCTGAATCCATGCGGTCTGTGGCGGGGAACCCCGAGTGACGGGGCCGATCTGGACCGGTCACGAACCCGGCAGCGGCGGCTATCGACGCATGATCCTCGCGCTGTTCGCGGCTGGGGTCGCCACCTTCTCGCAGCTGTATTCGGTGCAGGGAGTGCTCCCGGAGTTGGCGGCCGATCAGCGGGTGTCCTCCGCCGACGCCGCGCTGGCGGTCTCCTGCGCCACGCTCGGACTCGCGATCGCGGTGATTCCGTGGTCACTGTTGGCAGATCGGCGGGGCCGACGCACCACGATGCGCGTCTCGATCGTGGCAGCGGTGGTCCTCGGGATTCTGGTGCCGTTCTCGCCGACGTTCGAGGTGCTCCTCGCGTTGCGCCTGGTGGAGGGGCTCGCTCTCGGGGGCATTCCGGCGGTGGCACTCGCCTATCTCGCCGAGGAGGTGTCACCGCTTGCGGCCGCCGTCGCGGGCGGCACCTACATCTCGGGCACATCACTCGGCGGCCTGTGCGGTCGGCTCGTTTCGGGTCCGCTCAGCGAGGTGTTCACCTGGCGGATCGGCATGCTGGTGGTGTCGTTGCTGGCCGCGGTGGCCGCGATCGTGTTCTTCGTGACGGCGCCGGCACCGCGCGGGTTCGTCCCCGTCGTGCGAGGGTCAGAGCGAGACGTGCCGCTGTGGCGAAAACTCCTCGTGTGCCTAAGGGACCGGCGTCTGGTCGCCCTGTTCTGCCAGGGTGGGCTGCTGATGGGTGGGTTCGTCGCGGTGTACAACTACCTCGGATTCCGACTGCAGCTGCCCCCCTTTTCCCTGCCGGTGGCATTGTCGTCGTTCCTCTTCCTCGCGTATCTGTCCGGCACCTGGTCGTCCGCGCAGTCGGGTCGAATCGCTCAGCGCCGGGGGCGATTCGCGGTGCTGCTCGGCTCGTCCGGCGTGATGCTGGGCGGCCTCCTCCTCACCGGGATCCCCACACTGGCCGCGGTGATCGTGGGGCTACTGCTGTTCACGGCGGGCTTCTTCGCGGCGCACGCTATGGCGTCCAGCTGGGTGCCCGTGCTGGTGCGCACCGGACGGGCCCAGGCGTCGAGCCTCTACAACCTCGCCTACTACGGCGGCTCGAGCCTCTTCGGCTGGGCCGTGGGCCTCGCGTTCCAGGACGCCGGGTGGTGGGGCGTGATCCTCGCCGTGGGCGTCCTGGTGATCGCGGCGATGTGCATCGCGACCGCTGCTCTCCATCGCGAATCCACCGGCCACCCGTCCCCCGTCCGATAGCCCTGTCGATACCGCCGTCCGATGGCCGTGTCCGATATCCACGAGGCGTCCCGTCCCCGACCCCCATGTCCCGCGAGACTTCCGTCTGTGGGCGAGAATCACCGCGATGCGCGGATTCTCGCCCACAGACGGAAGTCTCGGGGTTGTATGAGGTCCGACCCGTACGCTGACTGCATGAGCGAGCTCGCCCCCGCCCGAAGATCCCCGATCCGCGGACGCATCGCCACCGCGGCGATCACCAGCGCGGGATTCGTCGCGCTGCTGTGGGCCATCGAGATCGTCGACACCGTCATGGGGAACCGACTCGACTACTCCGGCATCCAGCCGCGTGAGATCGACGGGCTGTGGGGGATCCTCTGGGCTCCCTTGCTGCACGGCGGGTGGCAGCACCTGCTCGCGAACTCCGGACCCGCGCTCGTCTTGATCTTCGTCATCACCCTCTCGGGCCTCGCGCTGTGGGCCGAGGCCACCGCGATCATCTGGGTGGTGGCGGGGGTCGGAACCTGGCTCATCGCGCAGCCGAACAGTGTCCACATCGGCGCCTCCTCGCTGATCTTCGGCTGGATCACGTTCCTCGTGCTGCGGGGCATCTTCGCGCGCAGTGCTCTGCAGATCGTCGTGGGCGTCCTGGCGCTCGGGGCATACGGCAGCGTGCTGTGGGGCGTGTTCCCCGGGCAGCAGGGCATCTCCTGGCAGGGCCACCTGTTCGGCGCCATCGGCGGCGTGGTCGCGGCAGTGCTGCTCGGACGTCGCGCCCGCGAGAACAACGCGACCCCTACCGCAGGGTGATGCGCGGCCGTCACCTGCCGCCTACCGTGGAAACAGCATGAACGACACCGCTGCTTCCCTCCGCCGCTGGGGCGTGATGACCGACCGCGTGCTTCCGGGGCGCCGAGCGCTGATCGTCTGGATTCTCGCTGCGGCCGCCGCCGTCGCGCTGCTGGCCGTCACTGCAACGCTCGGCGCGACCGAGTACCGCATCCCGGCCGGAGCGATCGTGATCTTCGCGACGATGCTCGCCGCGGCGATCCCGGGGGCGCTGATCGCACCGTACTGGGCGACTGCCGCCGCCGTGCTCGCGGCCGCATCGCTCTCCGCGCTCGCCTCCCCCGACACGACGGCGCCCTGGCCGGTTGCCGTTCCGACCATGATCGCGCTGACGTTCACCTGGATCATCGTGGGATTTCGAGCGCGCTGGTGGGCGGCGGCCTGCGGGTGGGCGCTCACGAACTTCATCGCGCTGATGACGGCGAACGAGTACGGCAAAGGCGTTGCTGTCGGCACTGTCGTGGCTGATCTGGTGGTTTTCGCGTCGGTGTCGCTGGTGGGCGTCGGACTCGGGGTGTTGCTTCGCAACTGGACGATCATCCGGGCAGAGCTCACCCGGCAGCAGGCGATGACCGCCGCAGAGCACGCCCGACGCGAGGCCGTCGAAGACAAGGCGCGCATCGCCCGGGAGCTGCACGACGTGGTGGCGCACGGGATGTCCGCCATCCAGATCCGCGCCGCGTCGGCCCGCTATCGGCTGACGGGCCTGTCTGATGAGGCAGCCGACGAGTTCGACGACCTCGCCGCGACCGCACGCACCTCCATGGCGGAGATGCGAACGATCCTGGGGTTGCTGCGCGATGAGGAGTCGACGGTCCAGCGCGCCCCGCAGCCGGGATTCGCCGACCTCAGCGCGCTCATCACGCGCGCCTGCGACCTCGCTCCCGTCACGGAGCGTGGCCGTTGGGAACTCACCGACACCGAGCAGTCGGATCCGGTGTTCGGGCTCACGGTCTATCGCGTGGTGCAGGAGGCGCTGAGCAATGCGGCCCGTCACGCCCCCGGGGCTGCGACGCGGATCGATTGGGACGATGAGCAGGAAACGCGCATCGTGACCATCACGAATGACGCTCCCGAGCTGCCCACTGCTGCTCGCTCCGACGGCGGTGGCCAGGGGCTGCGCGGCATGCGCGAGCGAGTCTCCGCACTCGGTGGCGCGGTGTCGGCGTCTCCCACCGACGGCGGCTTCCGCGTGCGTGTCAGCTTCCCGCGGGCGTGATACTCGACCCGTGGTCCTTTTTCGCGCGCGATGAACCCAGAATGGACACGGACGGAAGGAAGCCCATGACGAGTGTGCTGATCGTGGACGACCAGGCGATGGTGCGCGCCGGCTTCGCGGCCATCCTGCAAGCGCAGGACGGGATCGACGTGGTGGGTCAGGCCGGTGACGGCGCTGAGGGCGTGGCTCAGGCTCGTTCGCTGCGCCCGGATGTCGTGCTGATGGACGTGCGCATGCCGATCATGGACGGCATCGAGGCCACCCGCCAGATCCTCGCATCCGCCGAGCGTGACCGTCGGCCTGCCCCGGCGATCCTCATTCTCACAACCTTCGACGCCGACGAGTACGTTCACGATGCCCTCGGCGCCGGAGCCAGCGGCTTCCTCCTCAAAGACGCTCTTCCGGATGAGCTGGTCCAGGCGGTTCGCATCGTGGCGGCGGGCGACGCGCTGCTCGCCCCGCGCATCACGAAGCGACTTCTCGAGCGGTTCGCCGCGACGCGTCCGGCCGTGAACACGCACTCCCTGCGCCTCAACGACCTCACCGAACGCGAGCACGAGATCCTGATCCTGGTGGGTCAGGGACTCTCCAACGGCGAGATCGCCGCGCAGCTGTTCCTCGCTGAGCAGACGGTGAAAACGCACGTCAGCCGCATCTTCAGCAAGCTGCACCTGCGCGATCGCGTGCAGGCCGTCATCCTCGCCTACGACGCCGGACTCGTCTCCCCCGCAGGCTGAGTCGGCTGCGTCGCGACCCGCCCGCGCCTTCGCTGCACGCGCCCCGAGTCTGGGCTCACGAACTGCAGTCGTCGCCCTCAAAGAAGCCACATTCTGAGACCAGCCGTCGGACTGGTCTCAGAAAACGACCGGTGAACGCTCAAAGCGAGCGAAAACTGAGACCGGACGGCGGGAGGCGAGGGC